>NZ_CALPCV010000041.1:0-12608 GCF_943193095.1 Parasutterella muris
GTTGTACATATCCTTGAGAGAAAGGCTCTCAAAGTCGTATAGATATCTATTCCTGTCAATCCACGTTCCTAGTTTTGGTTCAGGCCTGAGTATCCGAGCAACCGCATTGTAAAAGGCCAGTTTATTTAAATCGACCGGAACCTTTCCTCTGTAATTGCGCTCTAGATTCTTGAAGTATTGGTCTAATTTAAGCTTGTTCCAAATCGTTAGAAACGGTGCTGGTGAAACGAGAAATGAACTGCCTAACTCAGTGGAGTTCGCTGCGCTGTCAACGATTGAGACTCCGCTGCCGTTCGGCAGCTCGGTCGCCTCCGCATAGGCCTGAGTTGATTCCCGGAAGAGCTTTAAATCTGAATTGATAAGTTCGAGTCCGTCAGGGTGCTTCTGCAGAAATAGTTCCTTGTTCCCGTAGCTTTTGAGCTGACGAGTTGTGGACCTTTTTGTAATTGGATCTCGATACTTCTCGACGATAGAGATATAGACCTTGCCTTTTACCTTTCTTTCCGAAATTGAGATGGACACGACTGACTCCTCCTTATTGATAATTATATCATAATTAGCCTTAGTTGAGCTACCTTGTCGTTAAATTTTCTAAAAAAATTTCGGATTTATCGTTGAATATTCAGAAGGTTAAAGAAGATTATTGATACATTTTTCTGGAAAAGTCGGGAGAATTTGTGGTCAAAAGCACATATTTTTAAATACTCCTTTAAATGGGATGGTAGCACACCCATTATCCCTAAATAAATCCTGCTTCCAGCAAAAAATTACCCTTTTTATATCTTCTTGTAGCTCTGTTCCGACACCGATACCCCATACGAAAATATTTGTGGTCTTTTTCGCATATTAAGCGTTAGTCGGATTTGAATAAGCACCAACGTTTAGCAACCCGGTTCATTGTTCTCCCGGCCGTGAATCTCACGAAACTCTATTTCTGCGTCTGGGAACAATGTGCTTTTGACCACAAAATTTTCCTTATCTGTGTGAAAAAGACCACAGCTAATTCTTGCTATTACCGAAAGAAATATCCCAAAAAGAGCATCAGATTTTGCCTTAGCCGTCGTTCTTGAACAGACGGCCTCAACCGGTAACACTGCATGCGGCTTAGGCAGATCTGCGAACCGATGCGAGCCTTCTGCTTTAAAAAATCGCTGACCGCCGCAGATGAGAACCGAATCGTCCTCTATATAATGATCTCTCTCGTCGGAGAAGAAAATGGAATCTGATCAGAAAACATCGACAAAGAAAACGCGCGGCGGTGTTCGGCCCGGCGCAGGCAGAAAAAAACTTATCGGCGCAAAAACGACCACAATTATCCTGACCGAGGAGCTGCTGGCTAAATTCAAAAAACTCGGCGGCTCTAAATGGGTCAGAACGCAGATTCGACTAGCTCCGGATGAAGGCACGCCTCCTCCGGCAATTGATCGATTCTCCTCTTCGAAAATTAATCTGAATGAAATGCTGATAGATCCTCAGGAAGACACACAGCTTTACTATGCACCTGACAACTCTATGGACAGAACCGGAATCCATCAGCGCGATTTAATCCTCGTGAAACACGGATTTTTTCCTCGCCCCGGGCAAATTGTCCTTTTACAGCATGATGGGAAACTCACGCTAAGAAGATACTTTACGGATATTCAGCCGGAACGTCTTATCTCAGAAAGTTATGATCATTCCCAGTACCCGACTATCCCGCTGCCGCATCCGATCCTCGGGACGGTCTCATACGTTATACGGCATCTTGAATAAAAAATTAAGGCTATGCTGAGCCGCCTAAAGGGCAAAACATAACCTTAATTCTCCAAAAACGGAACGAGCCTACGAATTATTCGTTCACAGCAACCATAACATTGGAAGCTTTAATCACAGCGAAAGCTGTCTTGCCAACTTCAAGACCAAGATTTTCTGCGCTGGTTGTGGTGATAGAAGAAACCAGCTTCTGTCCGCACTTAGTTTCGATTGTGACTTCGGTGCTGACAGGACCTTTCTTGATTTCAACAATTTTGCCTTCGATACAGTTGCGAGCGGATAATTTCATGCTTAACTCCATTTGATATAAAAGTATTAAGAGCCATCATCTTATCGGCATTCAAAAAATCTCTCGCTTCTTTCTCTGGCTATACTCCAGGTGTAAAACCCTTCGTTATGAAAGGTATTAAGGCGCTATTCAAAAACAGAACTCTTTGTTATTATTAGATTTTTTCTAAGTCACTGCAGCAATCGAAATTCCAACAAGTCCGTACGATGTATAAATAGCGGCTCAACGGCCCCTTCTCGTTACAAATAGAAAAAATATCAGCAAATTTTAGGTGTAATTACTTAAAAAATAGAAACTACGTAAGGCTGGGACGTTTCACTTCGCTATTCCGCACATGCATTCCCACGGTTAAAGAAGATCATTACTCGTTCCTGACTTGTGGTCTTTTTCACATATTTTGAAATTCGATCCCTGATAAAGCAAAAGCGCCCGAAGACGCCTTTGCTAAATTAAGCCGGGAAATTAATTAGGAACTTTTCCAATAACACCATCCACGTAATAATTCATCGTGGACAGATCTTTGTCGTTCATAACATCTCCGGACTTGAGCGTTTCTTTGCCCTCATTGTCTTTAATCGGACCGGTAAAGGGATGGAACTCTCCTTTAACAAGTTTTGCCTTCACTTCTTCCATCTTCTTTACGACATCTGCCGGGACTTTGTCCGTAATGCCTTCTAAGGACAATGCTCCGTCACTGTAGTGCATCCAAACCGGTGTCTTATCCCATTTACCGTCCACCGCCTGCTGCATCTTCTTCGCATAGTACGGTCCCCAGTTCAGGACCAGAGCCGCAATCTGCGCATTCGGCGCGACAGACTTCATATTGCTGTTGTAAGGGATCACCATCTTGCCGGCAGACTCCGCTGCGCTAGCGACCGCAGAAGTATTGGTGTGCTGTGTTAACACGTCCGCACCCTGTCCGATCAGAGTCTTGGCAGAGTCTGTATCCTTGGGAGGATCGTACCAGGCATTCGTCCAAATCACTTTCACCTGAATGTTCGGATTGATCGACTTGGCGCCTAACGTAAACGCATTGATGCCCTGAAGAACTTCAGGAATCGGGAAAGGAGCGACATATCCGATAATGTTGCTCTTAGTTGCACCTCCGGCGAGCATACCGGCTAAATAACGGCCTTCATAAAAACGAATGTTGTAGGTTGTCATGTTCGGGGCTGTCTTATAGCCTGTTGCATGCTCAAACTTAACGTCCGGATATTCTTTGGCAAGCTTCTGCATGTAGTTCATATAGCCGAAACTTGTGCCGAAAATCAGCTTGTTCCCGTCATTGACCATCTGACGGATCACTCGCTCGGCATCAGCCGTCTCAGGAACATTCTCAACGAAAGTAGTCGTCACCTTATCCTTGCCGACCTGTTCAATCGCATAAAGACGGCCAAGATCATGCTGCTTGGTATAACCAACATCCGCAATAGGAGCAACATATACAAAACCTACTTTCAAAGGTTCCTTGGCGTCTGCCTTCTGAGCTGCCGCAGGTTTTGCCGCGTCCGCAGGCTTAGAAGCGTCACCTTTCTTGTCGTCACAGCCGCTCAGTGCAAAAACAGAAGCGAGTGCCGCAACAGCTGCCACAAGTTTCAATGAAGTTCTCACGTTTATCTCCACCGTTATGAATGTAAGGCCGCACGTTAGTGCGGAATAAAAGGTTTTCCAAGAGAAGCCGGCATATTCAGTCGAATCCATCTCGGATTTCTCGAAATCAGTGCTAAGACAATAATCGTCGCTAAGTAAGGCGCCATCGAAATAAACTGCGTCGGAATTGAAATTCCCATACTCTGCAGATTCATCTGCAGCATGGTCATACCGCCGAACAGATAGGCACCAAGGAACACACGGAACGGACGCCATGTTCCAAATGTCACTAAAGCTAGCGCAATCCATCCTCGTCCGGCAACCATCCCTTCAACCCATAAGGGTGTGTAAATAAGGGAAAGGTAGGCACCGGATAAACCAATGCAGGCTCCGCTAAACGCTAATGCGCAGCAGCGAATCAAGGGGACATCGTATCCAAGAGCATTAGCGCTGAACGGCGACTCTCCAACCGCTCGGACCACCAATCCGGCTCGAGTCTTGTAGAGGAAGAACCAAACCGCAGGGATCATCAGAAGCGACAAATAGACAATCCAATGCTGGCTAAAGAACGCTTCTCCGATAAAAGGAATCTTGTCGAGGAACATAATTCCGTCAGGGCCCCTTTCCGGGAGCACTGCTCCCTGATACGGAATGCCTATATAGGCCGAAAGTCCTGCTCCGAAGATCGCGACGCCCAAACCAGACGCCTGCTGATTTGCTCTCAGTCCGACTGCGAAAATCGCAAAAAACAGAGCAAAAGCGATGCCGATCAAAATCGCCGCTAAAAAGCCAACCGCAAAACTGCCGCTCTCCACTGCACCTATGTAGGCGACAATCGCCGCCATGAGCATAATACCTTCAACACCAAGGTTTAGAACCCCGGAGCGCTCAGCAACTAAGATCCCGAGCGCCGCTAACAAAAGCGGTGTGCTCGCATTCATCGTGGTCGCAATTAACGAGGCCGCTACACTCATGCCGCCTCCTTTTTCCAGTTACCGAAACCAACCCAGCGGAAACGACAGAAGATCATCGAGTCACACACCATAATGCAGAAAAGCAGCAAGCCTTGGAAAACCCCTGTTAAGGCGGCCGGAGTCCCCAAACGAGACTGAGCAAGTTCTCCGCCAAGATAAAAAAGCGCCATCACAAAAGCAGCTGGCACAGTTCCAACCGGCTTGAGCCGCGCGACAAAGGCCACAATAATCGCGGCGAATCCGTATCCCGGAGAAATCTTCGGAGTTAGCTGACCGATCGGTCCGCACACTTCAATCACACCGGCCAACCCCGCAAGCGCACCGGACAAAAGCAGTGCGAAATAGATCATCGCTCGATTCGAAAAACCCGCATAACTTGACGCTTTCGGCGCAAGACCCGCGACACGAACCTGGAAACCGATAAACATCTTGGACATGATCAGCCAGATTAAAAAGAGCGATATCACAACAAGTCCGCCGCCCCAATGCATACGTGTACCCGGGATCATGATCGGAAGCGTTGCTGCGGTTTCAAACATCGGACTCTGAGGGAAGCCAAGTCCTTGCGGGTCCCTAAGCGGAGATTGTACCGCCCAGGAAAGCAGAAGCTCAGCGACATAGACCAGCATCAAAGAAACCAGGATCTCGTTCGCGTTGCATTTATCTCTCAGCCATGCCGTAATGCTCGCGTACAAAGCACCGCCGACAATCGACGCAAGTATCACCCAAATCATGAAGAGCCCGCTCTGATCGGGACTCGCCTGAAGCGCGACGTAGCCGCCGCAAAGCGCTCCGATAATGAGCTGACCTTCTGCTCCGATATTCCAAATATTGGCGCGGTAACAAACCACTAAACCCAACGCGCAGAGAATAAGCGGCGTCATCTTCACGCCGAGTTCGCCCCAGCCGCGAAGCGTTAAAAGTGGTTCAACACAGAATACATACAGAGAGTAAAGCGGTTCTTTGCCAACCATCGCAAAGATTGCGCCGCCTAAAGCTAAAGTGAGAATCACCGCGAGAATCGGAGAAACCGCTGCTAAGAACCGGTTCGGACGCTCGCGATTGTAAATAGCGATCGGAAAGTTCATTATGCGTCCTCCGTTTTCGGCCAAAGACCGGACATCCAGCGTCCGATCTCTTCAACCGAGATAGCCTGAGCTTTCACCTGAGGCGATATTTTGCCCTCGCTCATAACAACCAGCTCATCGCATATCTCGAATAATTCATCCAATTCTTCACTCACCACCAGTAAAGCGCTGCCGCCGCTTCGCTGCCGAATCAGGGCGTTGCGAATCAGCGCTGCCGCTCCGGCGTCTACACCCCATGTCGGCTGGTTAAGGACCAGGACCTTGGGATTATGCAGAAGCTCTCGGCCGACAATGTATTTCTGAAGATTCCCTCCGGAAAGACTATCTGCCGGAGCCTTGGAACCGCCGCATTTCACCTTGAATTTTTCAATCACCGAGTTTGTAAATCGATGAATCATCTTATTGCGCATGAAGCCCTTTGCCAAGAAGAGATTGCTTGTGAGAAGCGTGTTGGCTTCAAGACTCATCTCCGGAACCGTCGCTTCTCCAAGCCTTTCCTCAGGAATGTAGCGAAGCCCGAGCGCGCGTCTGTGCTGAACGCGAAGATCTCCGGCGGCAGAGCCGCAAATCTTCACCGCCTGTTTGGAAAGAAGAACTTCTCCCGAAATTGCCTTCATCAAATCACTCTGGCCGTTTCCTGAAATTCCCGCCACACCGACGATCTTGCCGCGCGGAACAGAGATCTTTCCAACTAGCGGATACTGGCTCTTAAAAGTGACGCGTTCACCGTTAAAGGAAACCTCCAGCCCGGGCAAAGGCTTAATATCCGGTTTCGGAAGGATTTCCGGCAAATCATTTCCGATCATAAGCTTGGCAAGCTGTTCTTCAGTGTGTTCCTTAGGGTTCACGTTAGCCGCCACTTCGCCGGCGCGAATCACCGTGCAATGATCTGAAAGCTCTCGGATTTCGTTTAATTTGTGCGTAATAAAAATAATTGAGACGCCCTCGGATGACAATTGTCGGAGCGTCTTAAAAAATGCCTGAAGCGCAAGAGGAGACAATACGGACGTGGGTTCGTCCAAGATCAGAAGTTTGGGATTCGTCAGAAGCGCTCTTAAAATCTCAACGCGCTGCCTCTCACCCATCGAGAGGTCATTAACCACCGCATTCGGGTCGACCTCAATGCCATAATGAGCGCTCCTTTCGATAATCTCTTTCTCAAGCGCGTCAGGGTCTGTCCCTTTGGGCATGCCAAGAAGAATATTTTCTTTTGCGGTCAGCGTCTCAAAAAGAACAAAGTGCTGAAACACCATCGCTATGCCGAGTTCTCTGGCATCAGCCGGTGAACGGATCTGCACGGGCTTTCCGTCAAAGAATATTTCTCCTTCATCCGGAACAACCGAACCGAAAATCACCTTCATCAGGGTACTTTTCCCGGCTCCGTTCTCTCCAAGGATTGCAAGGATTTCTCCCGGCATGACTTCCAGCGATATCGAATTATTTGCAACCGTGTTTCCGTATCGCTTTGTAATCTTATTCAGTTTTAAACGTGGGGGCATCACGGACTCAATGGTTAGAGGCAAGAATTTTAACAGAATCAGCCTGTGGTCTAGGCCGATTTCTAAATAATCACTCCTGATCAGAAGCTGACTTTCTACGCTTTGCGCTCCGGCACAGAATCCAACTCTGACATGAAAAAAAACCGCTCGCTTCACGCATGTTCAAACGAATCTTTTTCGATGAAGCTACAGATCTTTCAGGTATATAAGGACCGGTCCAAACAGCTCTTCGGACCGGTCTCTTTTAGGCATCAGCGGACGATCAAAGGAACAGCATCGTGAAAACGCCGATCACGATTACAGATGCAACCGTAATCACCGCGCCGGCCTTCACCATATGCGTGATCTTCATACGCCCTGTAGAGAACACAATCGCGTTAGGCGGTGTTCCGACAGGCATCATGAATGCGCAGGATGCTGAAAGCGCGGTTACTAAAAGCAGCTGATCCGCAGGCACGCCCATCGGTTCTGACGCGGACGCTAATAGCGGCATCAAAGTCGCTGCCAAAGCCGTATTGGAAGTAAAGTTACTTGCGATCATCACGAGGAAACTGACGCCGAGAAGAACAATCCACTTCGGCAGGCCCGCAAAAACTGACGCATTGGCACTGATAATGTGACCGCACTGCGTAATCGAGAGTCCTGCCGCCATAGAAAGACCGCCGCCAAACAGCAGCAGAACGCCCCAAGGCAAATCCTTCATGTCCGTCCAAGTAAGAACTGTGCGGTCCTTATTAATCGGGATACAGAACAAAGAAATCGCGCACAGCATCGCAATGCTGGAGTCGGACAAAGAAGAGAATGGTTTGATACCGCCAAATTCAAGCGGACGAATCATCCCGCCAAACGACCAAAGCAGGATCGCAATCAAAAAGACAAGGAAAACATAGCGTTCCGCTTTACTCATCGGTCCGAGATTTTGAAGTTCTTCTTTCACCCACTCGGCTCCGCCTTCGATCTCGTTGAGAGACTTGCGGAATAAGACCTTTACCAACAGGAACCAGCAAACCGGCAAAAGGACAAGAGTCAGAGGCAGACCAACCTTCATCCAGCTTGCCAATGAAACGGTTTGACTGAAATGCTGTTCCATGAAACGCGCATAAATGCCGTTAGGCGGAGAACCGATAATTGTCGCCATACCGCCGATAGAAGCACCGTATGCAACAGCAAGCAGCATCGCCACACTGAAATTTTCTTCTTCCTCGTCAATCGGGCCGCCTCGTTTCTGCGCACGGACCAGCGAGAGTACCGCCATCGCAATCGGAACCATCATCGCAGCGGTCGCCGTATTGGAAACCCACATCGACAGAACGCCGCTTGCAACCATAAATCCGCCCACAATCGCATACGCTTTAGTGCCGACGAGCTTGAGCGTTGTCAGCGCAATACGCTTATCCAGATTCCATCGCTGTACCGCGATGGCAAGAATAAAACCGCCCATGAAAAGGAAGATCGTATTCGAAGCGTACGGCGCCATTGTTTGAGTCGGCGTCGCGATATGAAGCAGCGGGAAAAGCGGAATCGGCAGCAATGAGGTCACCGGTATCGGAACCGGCTCAAACAGCCACCAAAGCACCATCCATACAACCACAGCCAGACAGGCTTTTGCTGCTGTCGGAAATACAATCGACGCGCCATGGATATCCGTATAGGTATTAGGCAGTATCCAAAAAACAAACAGCGCGGCAAGAGGCGCCCCTAATAAGAAAAACTTTTTTACGGCCGGAGGAAAAGAGCCGATTTCTGCTTGAGACATGTTGTTCTTTCCTAAAATATCCTTCTAGGTATTAGCCAATGAGCAATATGTTAGAGAGTTTACAACTGAATATTGCATTTTTTCCTGTGATTACTACAATCAAATCATCAACTTTCTTCATTTTACTGTTTATGGACCAAGTTATCACCCAAAGGAACATTAGAACGATATCAAACTATCTCTGTCGGGCAGGGATAGTTTTCGAAGTATTTCACCACGAACCGGTTTTAACGTGTGAAGAAGGAAAAAATTGCTCAGAACGCCGGAGCGCACTGCTGCAAATCTCTGCTTCTCAGAAACAAGAAGCGATTTTTTCTTTTTGTCATTCCTCCTGATGATCGTTTCAGCGCAAAAGAAGCTTCTGAGTTTCTCGGATGCGGACATTTATCTTTCGCAGCGGAAGAAGAGCTTGCGGAGCTGCTCGGAACCTTTCGCGGAGCTGTCTGCTTACTTGGTCTGATCTTTGATAAAGAGCACAAAGTGGAGCTTATCCTCGACGAAAAGATCCTTAACTGCGATTTCATCAATTGCCATCCGTGCACTAATGATCAAAGCTGGGAAATCTCAATGAAAGAGATCACGGATCATTTACTGCCGAGTTTAGGGTACTCCTACAGAGTCTTTAAAAAATCAGATCCTTTCGCTTAAAACGTAGATTTCTCGTTTTTCCGAGCCGATATAGGACTGAGATTTAAAGAGCAGGAACTCCTTACCTGTTGCGGTTTCTTTCAGTTTCACGAGATCGCTGCCCGAGCGTTCGCTGCCTGAATCTTCCAACTCAAATTTTGTTCTCAACAAGCGTTTGAACGAAGTCCCTATATTGATAGAACCGAACTGTTCCACTGCCCTTTCGCTCGCAAGGCGGATAAATCCGTTGGAGTCCGTGATAACAATCGATTGCGGACTTGACATGATGATCTGCCGCAGGAACTTCGCATCATCACGAGTCAGCTCTAACTCTCGAGACAGACTCGAGGAAGAATGATCCTTAAGCTCTTTAATTTCGCTCTGATGGCTCTGAACTTTCCCTAAAAGCCGACAAAATGCCTTCTGAAGCTCTACGAGTTCAATCGGGGTCTGGACTTTTTCGCTTGGGGTAGGTACCGCTCTTCCCTCTCTGACTTGCAGCATAAGGCGCGACACATTATCCGTCAGCGGCTTACACGCAAATCTTGCCATCATGAAGGAAAAAAGCAGGAGGAATAAGAAGATCAGCAGATTGGTCGCAATTAAAGAAAGCACCATAGTTTCACGATCTTCCGCACGTTTGAATATACCAACCACCCAGTCCAATCCTTCGATAGGTGCGATCACCCCGACTAGATTCGAACCGCTCGGACGGTTAACTTTAGAAACAACTTTAGGCCCTTCTAAATATTTTCGGATCTCTTCTCGAGGCATGATGGCATCCTTGTAATCCGATCTGTCATTTGCGTAAATCGGCATCCCTTTACTATCAAGGATCCAAACGACGCAATCCTTCAAACCGAGTCCGGCAACCACCTCATCGTAAAGCGCCCGAAGATTCAGAGCGGACACCGCGTAACCAACAACCGTTCCCTTTTCATTCACCGCAGGCGACATGATGTTTACGATCGGACCTGACGCAGCGCCTACCGCCTGAATAACGTCAGAGACGATTGGGAAATCCTGCCCGTTTACCAGTTTCCAATGTTCCCGCTGAGTATGGTCAACACCAATATTGCTCTCACCCTTCGGATTTCTGGGCGGGTCAAAGGCAACCGTCACTCCTTCGGGGCTGTCAAAATGCACATTGGAGAAATATGGGAGCGCATCTCTCAGACCAATCAGGATTTTATTGAGACGATAATGATTTTGCTGACCTTCTAAGGCATAAACATTGGCCGCCATGGTCACAAGACCTTTTGCGGCCAGCACTCTACCCTTAACGTTATTGCTGAGGGCAGAGGCGTCCTCCACAAGCAGCGTATTTTCTCTTTCAATCTCCTGTTCAATCATCATGTACTGCGTGTATGTCAGTACAAGCAGCGGCAGCGAAAGTGTGACTGCCATTAAATAGAACAGATATGTCCGAAAACGCATTCTTTTTTGATTAAGAAATTAGAAGGAACTCCGGCTATTGTATTTGAATTTATGTTCAAGTAAGCTACTGCGGATTCTTTCCTAAGTCCAATGCTCGTATTGGGAAATCTATAGATAAATTCGGCTGACGAGGTCACGCTGCCGCCTCATTAGTCGAAAGTGCAGCACACATATATTGAGGAAAAAATGTCACACGCGAGCATTGGAAAATTTAAAAAAAGGGAAATTTTCGAACTGACAGACGGTACGCACCGACTCGAGAAGAATCTCTATATTAGAGTACGGGCCAACGGGAAGTACCGGAATTACTTTTTCAGATATTTGGATCAAAGCGGAAAAGTTAGGGACATGGCTCTTGGAAGCGCCTCCAAAACTCCCATCATCGAAGTAAAACAAAAAGCATATTTTTTCCGAACACTTCTTTCGGTCGCCGGACAAAATCCGTCTGATGAGCCCAGAAAAAGGCCGCTTTTTAAAGACTACTCCATGCAAGTCATTGAGCTGCTTGCCGGAGTCAAACTCTGGAAAAATCCGAGTCAGCTGTCCTCCTGGAAGTCTTCTATAGCCAATTACTGCAATCCTTTTATTGGGGAAAAATTTGTCGACGAAATCACTAAAAACGACGTTTTAAAAATCCTTCATCCCATATGGATCGAAAAGACAATGACGGCGAGTCGATTAAGGGGAAGATTAGAGAAAATTTTCAGTTATGCGATTCATGACGGCTTGTATTCCGGAGCAAATCCTGCTTCATGGCGCGGAAATTTAGACATGTTTCTGCCCTCTCCCAGGAAGTGCTCCGAGCAGAAACATTTTTCATCCCTAAGCTTTAGTGACTTAAGAGCTCTTATTCCGAAGCTGATGGACTCTGAAGCGACGGCAGCAAAAGCGCTCCTTTTTGGAGTATTGACAGCGACTCGATCCGTAGAATTCACTCAGGCGCACTGGAATGAGATTTCATGGAAAGATCAAGTTTGGATATGTCCGGCTTCCAGGCGCAAAGACGGGAAACTTGAGCCTTTTCGAGTCCCGCTGTCAAAACAGGCGTGTGCGATTCTAAAAAGTCTGAAGAAAGGTTCTAAAGGCTGTTTTATATTTTCAGTAGATGGCAAATCACCGATACGGCGGGAGACTCCGCGAAAATTTTTGCGAACTTCACTTGGACTAAGCAGTACCATGCACGGCATGCGATCTACTTTTAGGGATTGGTGCGCTGAAAATAATATTGATGCGACAACGGCTGAGAAATGTCTCATGCACTCGACCGGCAATGAAACAGTTTCTGCTTATCAAAGAAGCGATTTACTTGAACAGCGCCGAGCCATCCTGCAGCAATGGGCTGATGCTCTATTCGAGAGCGAAGAAACAACAGAAAGAAAAAGCTGATTTGTTGTAAAACAACAACGAAATATTGATTTACCATATCTTATATCAATTAAAAGTGTCGTGTTTGCGCAAATACAACAGTTTTTGTTGCTCTTGCATCACTTTTTTATCACAATGGCGTTGCAGATGATTCTTGCTAGGAATTTGAACTTTCTGCAAGTTTTTAACTTCAATTGGAGTATTTCTCAAATGAAAAAAACACTTTTAGCG
>NZ_CALPCV010000042.1:0-12199 GCF_943193095.1 Parasutterella muris
CAGACTTCTAAAGAAGATGCCTTCAGATTAAAAGCTGAGCCTCTGCTAGAGGCTCTAGATTCTGCAATATTTCAGTTGGGGTAGAATCCGTGCGGACAAAAAAAACCTTCTTCGGCTCTCTCTTTCCGAAGAAGGCTTAAGTGTTCAATATGCTTTCTCTCTTCGCATATCTAACAACCAATCAGGAGATATCCGTCAGCCAAGATTGACTGACGGGTATATTCTGCGCCTATTATTTCCATTCAACAATGACAAATTTTGTCATATATCATTGCCTAAAAAGGCAATTTACATTTATACTCAATAATTAATCTTTAAAATAACTTTGAAAAACAACTAACTATACGATTTCTAATTGTTCTACATGCCTATTGAGTTACTTACAATTGGCAACACTAATCATCCGTAAGTATGATGTTTTGAAAAAATTATGAGTACAGTTTCCGATCTTGACACCTGGCGATTATTCTTCAAAGTGGTGGCCAAAGGCTCAATTGCTAAGGTTGCCGAAGAAATGCGTATTGAACCCTCTTCTATTTCAAGACGTCTCAATAAACTTGAAAGCGAACTCGGCACCGACCTCTTCCAACGCCGCGGCAAGAATTTAGTGCTGACTGCTGCAGGTTCCCTGGCCTTCTCTCGTATGCGGCGCGTCGTATTCGATGCAGCGTCCGTCTTCAAAGACCTTCAGGACGTTCATCACAACGAACAGAAACATATCACGATCGTCGCACCGATCGGTTTCAGCGAGGAAATCATCTCGCAGGCACTCGGCGAGTATATCGATATGGACAGCACCGTGTCGTTTTCTTTACGCTCATTAGGATACTTAGAGCTCATCTCGCCGGATTCTTTCTCAAACTTTGATGTTGTGATCACTCCGGTCCAGGTCAATATCTCTACACGAGACTCCAAACTGATCTGCGGACTGGAGAACCTTTTAGTCGCGACACCGGAGTACTTAGCAGCCCAGAAATACCCTATCCGCAGTCCGCGCGATTTGCGTGAGCACCACACGTTCTCCTACTATTCCCAGGGCCGGGAAATGAATTTCTTTCTGCGCAAAGGAACCGAGAGCTTTCCGCTGCATAAACACTCGGTTGTGCGCTTTAATCATCCGGGAGCGGTTAAAAATATTGTTCTTGCCTCAAAAGGTATCGGCCTGTACTGCCCAAAGTACTTCTATATTAAAGAACTGTTAAAAGGCAAGGTTGTTCCGGTTCTTTCAGACTGGACTCTGCCCCTGCAGCCGATCTATCTCAGCCGCAAGGATCGAAACAGAATAGAAGTTGAACGCTTTGTAAACTGGTTCTGCGATTTTATTCAGGACCTTCCCGGCCTTGTTCCTCCGGACTACGAAGGATATTGGGTCAGTGACTCTAACGATACGACAGTTGTATGACGGATGCGGATTATCGGTTTGTTTTATTGGGACAGGCTGAACCTTTTGAACCTTATCTCAGCGGTGAGATTCGTAAAAACGGCTCCCTATTATTAATTAGCGAGCAGGATATTCCTCGTTCGGACAGCTCCCTTCTAGCTGCGTTTCTGACGGTTAGAAAGCCTTCTGTTGTTTTCTTTGCGCCGGAAACCAAACGCGCACAAGTTAAGTACACGACATCTGTTTATGAAGCAATATCTCACGCCCTGCAGGACACTGACTCTCTTCTCGTGAGCTGGCACGACACGAAAACGCCTTTCCCTTTAAATGAGAATTGTCACTGCCTGACGTTTGAGCTGCCTCAGCTGCTTATCAGCCCGGATAACAGAAACTTTGTGACGGACTGGATAGAGATCTTTCTTAATAGAAAACGCGTCGTTGTAAAAGAAGACGACCATGTCGACCTTATTGACTGCCGCCTGTTGAGTTTAATGTCGATAAAAGCCGCTCTTAAAGCGCTTTCCAACCCGGATCTGTGCGGCAGCTGCAGGATTAGCGCCAACGGCACTCCGCTTAGGTCGGAAGTCATCGAGTACATTCGCGCTTTGCTCTCAAAAATTCTTCCCGACCGCCCTCTCGCCAAGGTTCAGTATCAGCAGTTACAAACATCGCATCCGGCAGAGGAACCCGGGAATTTAGCGTTTCAGGAGACTTTTGATGTGATTCTTCCGAAATGGCACAGCTGCGTCGAGGAAACGACAGCTGCTTATTTAGCGCATCACAAGCTGATATAAAAAAAGACCTCGCCGATTAAGGCGAGGAACTTAGTCGGACGCCCCAATCGGAGCGTCCGCTTACCACAGAACTACAAATTAGCCAATCTTCTTGCCCATCACATTCTGGCCGGCAACCCAACCGGATGTGTGTGCAAAACCGCAGGCGTTGCCGCCGCAGTAGAAGGCGCCGTGAACACCGGCAACTGTTTCACCGGCAGCGTAGAAGTTGTTGACCGGTTTCATATCCCAGCCGAGAACCTGCATGTCTTCGTTAACACGAACACCGCCGCAGGAGAGGTTGTTCCACGGTTCCATGCGGATCATGTACCAAGGACCTCGGCCAAGTTTCCACTGCTGGTCTGTACGGCCGAACTGTGTATCGTTCTTGCTTTCAACAGCCTTGTTCCAAACGTCAAGCTGTTTCTTGAGACCATCAGCATTGACACCGGACTTCTGGCAGAGTTCGTCGATAGTGTCGCACTTCCAGAGGTTCTTGCCGGTTTTGAATTCGGCTTCAACTCTTTCAGCAGGCCAGCTCGGCAGACCAATCAGAGCACCGAGTTTGATCTTCTGCAGTGTACGATCCCAACCGTCCTGGTCGGTAAGGACATAGTGGCAGCCTTCGGGCTGGAATGCTAGATGCGGTGTCACATGGCAGATACCTTCTTTTTCTGTAATGAAGCGCTGACCGTTCTTGTTAACCAGGATACCGCCGTTATTGGTGATGAACCACCAGCGGCAGTACGGGCCATTGCGGCCGTTCACAACGATACCGCAGGGATAGGAAGCGATGTACTGCATGTGAGACAGAGGAACACCGACGTCACGAACAGCAACCATCATGGCTGTACCATCATTCTTCGGTCCGCCGATAGCAACGCCCTTGCCTGCAACGCTCGGAACCCAGCGGTCAAGAGATTCAGGAGTACCGGTGATACCGCCGGTTGCCATAATAACGCCCTTGTTCGCCTTAACGTTTTTGGCCTTGTCGCCTTCGCCAACCTGCACGCCGACAACGGTGTCGGTAGCCAGGTCAAAGTAGAACTTGGTGACGCCCATGCCGTGGTTGATCTTCAGACCGCGTTTGTCGAGCTGTTTAACCAGAACTTCGATGTAGTCACGGCCCTTGAAAGAGTCCTGACGGTGTGCGCGAAGCTGAGAATGGCCAGCATACGGTTCAAGATGATGTTTGGCAAGACCTGCGTCTTCAAGGAAGTCGAATGCTTTGCCGGAATGTTTTGCAAAGCAGTAAACCGGTTCTTTCAGGCTCATGTAGTTGCCATAAGCCATGATGTCTTCAGCGAACTGCTGCCAGGAGTCTTTTTTGCCTTTCGGATCAGCGTTCTGCATGCGAGAGCCCCAAGCTGTGAAGAGGCCGCCGCAGAGGTTTGTAGCTGTATGGAAAGGAGACTGACCTGCGTCGTAAATAGCGACTTTACCACCGGCGTCATGAGCCTGGCAGGCAGCCATCATACCGGCACCGCCGCAGCCGAGAACGACTACGTCAACGGTGTCATCCCATTTGGCGGGAAGATTACCGGCAGAAGTGGAAGCTGCCATAGCGGGAGCGGAAACAGCTGCGGCAGAAGCGGCAGCGGCTGTGCCGAGGAAAGAACGGCGAGAAAATTTAGTCATTTCTTATTCTCCTTTCATTTTGATGTTGAAACTGTGGCAATCATTGCATTCAAAATGAGGTTTGCCTTTAACGCTGTGGCAGTTGGTGCAGTTCTGTTCACCGCGGTGGTTGCTGTGAGGATTGGGTTCCATCTTAGCTGTCTTCTGAGCGACGGCCGCATAAGACTGATGACACATCAGACAGTCTTTTGTCTGAGCATTGTCAGGAAGCTGAGCGTGCATCGGGCTGTTTTTGAGCTGGGCCTGAGCACTCATGCTGAACGCGGCTGCACAAAGCAGAGTCGCTGCAAAACAAAGAATAGTTTTAACTTTCATAAGTAGTTCTCCGTGGTAGAGGTGAGTCGATTCAATTAACTAAACTTGAATCGTTAAGCGAAATTTAAGCTATCCCTAAAAAAGCGACTACAGACTTAAGTAGATCGGTAAAAACCTGAATATATATTGTTTATTAAATTATGATCAATTTAATTAAGATTTATTTTTTATTAAATATTCATAAATTCAGTATGTAAATAAATAAACGAAGATAAAACTATTAATATCACCCTATATAAAAATAAACCGATCGTATTTATCTTGGAAATTCACAAGAATTGAGAATTCTAAGATACGACCGGTCGGCTTAATTAATTAAAAAGCTTATTTTCTCTTGGAGAAAAGGGTTCCCGCATAGAGGACGGCTGCGCCTAAAACAGACTTCAGGAACGCGCCGATTACGAACGGAAGGAATCCAACGGCAATCGCCTTCTCTGCTCCGATGGTAAAGGAGAGCCAAAGTGCACCGCCTGCTACAATCAGAATGTTGACGGCGCTCTGAGCAAAGAAAGAAGCAATGAAGCGCTTTCCGGTAAAGCCGCGCTGCGCTAAGAAGCCGGCTAAAGCGGCTGCAAACGGGAATACGACAAGGTAACCCGCCGTCGGGCCGAAGAAAGCGGCCGGACCGCAGAGGGGCGTCGCAAACACAGGTAAACCGGCAAAGCCAAGCAGTAAATAGCTCAGAACTGCTGAGAAACCCAGTCTGGCACCCAAAACCGCACCGATCAGCGCGACACCAAACGTCTGCATCGTCAGGGGAACAGGACCGATTGAAAAAGAAATCTTTGAGCAGGCAATTAAAAGAGCCACAGCGGCTGCAAGCTTCGCCGCAGTGAGACGATGCTGAGCGTTGAATGATAGGGTAAGGTTTTTCACTGAGTATCTCCTATGTGAGGTTGTTTACTTCACGGATTTTAGAAAATTTGTCACGGATTATCGCCTCTCATGCTACAGAATTGCTTTGTTACAAACTGACGATTTTTGAGGTGAATTTCGTTCATGCATCTCTTTATATTTGATTGAAGAATCTATGGGGAGGACGGTTTCTAATACCGTTAAAAATAATGCAAATCACCTATTCCGGCTTCACGCGTACGAATGAGCGTTTCTACAGCACCGGCGAGGAAATAGCCAATGCCGTATCCCATGGTTTAGCGTTTGTTGCCGCTATTGTGGGATTGGTTTTTCTTGTGATCTACAGCGCCCATCACGGGAACGCGTTATCTATCACAACATTTTCTATTTTCGGCGCCTCGCTGATTCTGCTTTATCTCGCAAGTACGCTCTATCATGCGATTCCCAACGTCGAGGCAAAGCGAAAACTGCAGATTGCGGACCATTCCGCGATATTTCTGCTGATCGCCGGAACCTATACTCCGTTTATGCTGAATCTGATGCCCGATTGGCTGGGCATCACCATCTGCGCGCTCAATTGGCTGGTCGCAATATTCGGGATAGCCTTCCAGCCGTGGCTCATCAAAAAAAGCGACAAACTCAATACTTTTTTGTATCTATTCCAAGGCTGGCTGGTGCTTCTGGCGTTCAAACCGGTCATCGAGGCGCTTCCGACACAGGGTATCGCGCTGCTCGTTACCGGAGGTCTGCTCTATTCTTTCGGCACAATTTTCTACAACTGGCAGAAACTTCCCTACCATCATGCAATTTGGCACTTATTTGTGCTCGGCGGCAGCATTACACACTATTTTGCCGTGATGTATACGATTTAGAGCTCAAGGACAGTTCCGCAGCCCGCCCAATCCACGTCAGTAAAGCGAGCGGCAAGAGCCGAAGCCGCTTTAAAGCTCGTGCAGTGATTGGGACGCCAGCGACAGACTTTATACTGAGACAGTTTGTCAAGCCATTCGTCATAGTGTTCCGGCGAAACGCTGCATAAATGCGTACCGCCGACAATCGTGTCAAACTCTTCAATTCCAAAGAGCGTCTTTGCTCGCTCCAGAATATTTGGAAGTCCCGCGTGTGCGCACCCGAGCAGAAGAGACCAGCCGTTTTCCGTCAGGACCGCCATTGAGAGGTCGTCCTCAAAACCGTCCGGAACGATAGAACCTTGTCCGTCAACTTCCCAAAGATTACGACAGCAGACAAAATGCGGATTTCGCTCGTTTTTTGGTACCGTAAACGCATACACATCCGCAAGCACCGTTTCATAATCTTTTACCAGACAGTGTTTAGGCAGTGTACGGATATCGAATCCGCCGTTTCTTCTCTTTGCGTCCGCATCGCCTCTGCGTTCGGTCTGTATTCCGTCTCCTGCATAAACAACGGCTTCCTTGGCTCGATATACCAGATCCAGGATGCCGGATACATGATCATAGTGGCTGTACGAGAGGACAATCGCCTTCAGCGCGCTCACGGAAAGGTTTAAGCAGCGGAGATTGTGTTCAAGAACATGACCCGGACCGCCGGTATCTAAAAGAATTTCACCTGATTCGCTCTGAAGGTGTGCACAGTACCCCCATTCCGCAAGAAGACCGGATTTACAGCAAAGATTATCGACGACGACTATGAGCTTCATAATTGAAAAAACTGCTGATGTTCAACAACATTCAGCAGTTTAGCGATAATTTGGCCGCGTAGGCTTTTTACTCGACGCTTTCTTTTAATCTATTTAATTTTGCGACGGAGGCGCTTTTTGGATGGAGTGTTCCATGACCGGAACGAAGGAGGAAGAACCAGCCGACAAGCATAATCAGAAGACCGGCTACGATAACAGAATTACTATCAGCTCCAACTACAGCGACAATGTAACCTAATGCGATAAGTGCAACGGACAGCATCATGTGTCTGACCGTCTTTCTTTCTAACTTTGTAAACACAATAATCTCGAAGAGTTTCGACACTAAGCATTGTACGTGAAACCCAGTAATCACGCCAATTTTTACGCGTTCAACTTACTGTTTTTTAGACTTTTTTTTGTAAAAACAGCCGTTCTAACACCTTGAATATCAGCAGGTTTCATAGGTTTCATTAGTGATTTCCCGAATTGGTAGCATATTTAGTAATTTTTTAGGTTTTTAAGGCATTGAACTTCCAAATATGGGTATGTTTCATCATCCGAAAAATATCCGATTCGTCAGCGGTGTAAGAACCCTTTGTTCCACTGTATCCAAATTTAAAAAGCCCTGAGCACGCATCATAAATTCACGTACTTTAGATTTCTCGGAATGTTCGGACAGTTGATCCAGGATTTCTTCCGGGCTGAGGAGCGATTTTTTCTCGCCGATCAGACGGTTTTTCAGCAACTGAATCGGGCAGTAAATTTCGTCATCTCTGGTTTTAAGCACCCAAAGAGCCAAAGAAAGCGCCAATCGGAGATCCGTGAACGAAATCTCAATAATTAGTCGGCAAAGTCGAATCATGAATGACTCGGGTTCAAATTCACAGTGGGCGAGTGCTCGGGCAAGTTCCAGAATACTGTCCTCTCCTGCTCTTCCGGAAGATCCCAGATATGCGGCCGCGATCTCTTCTCTAGCGTGTCCGAGATTCTCGGAGAGATCTCTTAACGGTTCACCGGAAGAGATTAAGGCACTAAAACTGTTGGCGAAGCTGTGACGAAACTGGTAGGCGGAGCCGTCGAAGGAATCTTTGCTGAGCTCGAGCTCTTTACTCATCAACCTCTGCTGTCGAGCGGCTGCCCGGTGGATGGTCATATCCGGCCAGCAAAGCGCATCAATGTTCATTTCCTCGGCAAGACTCATCATGACATTGATGAATTTAACCTGAGAAGGATTGGAAGCCTCAATTCTTCTAGGGCGCCCTCCTTTTGATCCGCTTGCGGTCTGGATCTTTATGTACGGATAAGCGAGATCTCCTCCGAGCACAACACATTTACTGAGTACGAGTCCGACGGACTCTTTCGGGCGCAGTCCGAAGAACGCCATAAAGCTTAACTGAAAGCCGAGGCGCACGTCGATCTGAAAAGCGCGGACGATCGACTGCTCGACTTTATCAATGCTGAGCGCGTTCGCTCGTGACGAAGGCATCTTGAGTTCTTTCGGGCGATAACCGGAGCGCGCTATGAGGTCCTGATAACTTGGAACGACACCGGGTTTTGCGATCCATCGACAGAAAAAGCTTAGGAAGCTTCGAAGGTTTTTGATTCTGAGTTTGATATTTTCTTCGCCGCATCCTTCAGAGGCTAACTCGTGGATTTTCCAACTGAAATAATCCTGAATATGTTTGCTTTTCAAGTCTCTCGGGTCAATGCGAAATTTAGGACAGACATAACCGAAAAATTCCATGAGAAACCGGTACCGACTCTTGGAGGTTTCGAACGACGCGCATTTCATTTTGGCTGCATGGAAGTGGTTGTAATTTGCGCACAGCTCATTGACTACAAATCGCCATTTGTGGCTGTGCCGCTCCACTCCGACTAAACACATACAGTTTCTGCGGGGAAAAATAGAATTGGTCCTTCGAACCGGTTTAACTGCGTCTTTTCTTCGGTTCAAATGAAATGAATTTTCTGCTTCGGACATTATTATCGATCTAAAAATATTAGCGGGCGCGAACCCGCTGAAAGTTTATAAATTAAGAATCATTCGTCTTCCGGCCTACGCTAAGCGAAGCGGCCGGTATTATCCGAAGTGCGGCAGTCACACGGGAGACGGTTAAGGCATTACGCCCAAGCATGTTCCGTGTGAAGCCATTAAGCGACATACACGGACACAGTGCTTTCCGATCCGATAAAACGAGCTCGGTCTCGTTTTAGAGAGGCGGATCGATGCTCCGACATAAGGAGCCTTTCAAAAAAAATGCTGAGGCGATTTTACCTAACCTCAGCATAAAAATAGCTAACTCTAATGAATTATTACAAGTTTTTCTTGTAGAACTCTACGATCTTCTTCCAGGGAATGACACCTGCTTTGTTGTCATAAAGATCAACATGACTTGCGCCCGGGATAATCAGGAGCTCTTTATTGTCTCCTTTTAAGCGTGCGTAAGCGTCTTTAGAGAAGTAAACAGAGTGGGCTTTTTCTCCGTGGATGATCAGCACGGGTGTTTTGATTTCGGACGCGTATGTCATAAGCGGCATGTTCATGAACGAAATCGGCATTGTTGTGTTCCAGCCCTTAGTGGAATTCACGCTCCTCGGATGGAATCCTCTGGGAGTCTTGTAGTAGTCAAAGTAGTCTTTGACAAATTTCGGTTCTTCACCGGTAAGTTTATCGGGCAGACCCTGAGTTCTCTGATAGCTGCCTGCCGCATAGTCCTTAGTACGCTGAGCGCTGATGGCAGCACGTTTTTCGTTTCTGTCCTTAGCGGTGTTCTCCGCGTCAAGATAACCGTTCGCATTCACTCGGCTCATGTCATACATTGTAGATGTGACTGTTGCTTTGATTCGCGGGTCAGCGGCGGCAGCGTTGATTGCCATACCGCCGAAGCCGCAGATGCCGAGGATACCGATTTTTTCCGGGTCTACATCCTTTCTGTTTGAAAGATAGTCCACTGCGGCATTAAAGTCTTCGGTATTGAGATCCGGAGAGGCAATATAACGCGGCTCGCCCCCGCTCTCACCAGTAAATGACGGGTCAAAGGCAAGCGTAATGAAGCCGTTTTCCGCCAACGTCTGGGCATAAAGTCCGGAGCTCTGCTCTTTTACCGCGCCAAACGGACCGCTGACCGCGATAGCCGGAAGCCTGCCGGAAGCATTTTTAGGAATGTACAGATCAGCTGCGAGCGTTACACCGTAGCGGTTGTGGAATGTGACTTTGGAATGATCCACTTTATCGCTTTGTTTAAAAACCTTATCCCATTTGGTGTCTAACTTTAAATTTTCCATTTGTACCTCTCTGCGCTTTGTCTCTTTTGCCAATAGGTCTCTGAATGTCAATAGCAGAGGCGCTGTCAGCGTCAAATTAATGAACTGTCTTTTTTTCATAACTCACATCCGTAGGATTGATGAAGTAATGGTAGGTAATCGTCTTTATAATTACCAATTGTTTGTTTTCATAATTTTTATAAGAATTAATTATGAATATTCGTGTCCTACGATATTTTCTTGCCGCGGCTTCCCTACCGAATCTCACGTCGGCCGCTGAATTTCTGCACACTACTCAGCCGAATTTATCGCGTCAGCTTGCTGAACTGGAGGATGAGCTTGGACAGAGTCTCTTTGATCGGAGTCAGCGCAGGCTGAAGCTCACTCCGCAGGGAGAGTTTTTATTCAAGCGCGCGAGGTCGATTGTGGACTTGTTTGACCGCACTCGTGACGAGCTGATTCATTTTGAAGGACTGAGCGGGAAAATCACGATTACGGCCGGAGAGACCTGTGCCTTTAAGTACATTGCGATGGCGCTAAAGCGGCTGCAGCAGGAGTCACCAAAGGTCGTTTTTGAAGTAATCAGCGGACACGAACCTTTAATAGCGGAACATTTAACCAGCGGTGTTTCGCAGTTCGGTTTGTTCATTGGCAAGGTCAATACGTCTCCGTATGTGACACTTGAATTGAATGTTGAAGATCGATGGGGCGTGATTTGCCGTAAAGACAGTGTGCTTGCCGGGAGAGATAAAGTCGGTCCGATGGACTTGAAGAATCTGCAGTTATTAGGTTCACTGCAGGCCTTTAAGCGTGAAGAATTTACCGGCTGGCTCGGATATACTCCGGAGCAGCTTCAGTTACGAGGCTACTTTAATCTTCCTTCAAGCGCGGTACTGATGGTTCGGGAAAAGCTTGGCACGCTGCTGTGTTTAGAGCATGTCGGCGGCTACGAATCTTTTGATGATCTTCAGTTTTTACCGCTTGATCCTCCCTTAACCGCCAAAATCACGCTTGCCTGGTCGAGGGACACCAATTTAAATTTAGTGTGTCAGAGATTTCTTCAGCATATCAAAGACATTAATGATGAGCTTGCGCTGAAGAGCGAAATAACGGCTCCTTAGAATCCGCACTTTTATAAGAGACGGCCTTGAACTTCTCGGCGTTTAAGATAAATTCCCGCGAAAACAGAGGGACTGATTAGTCATTGGCGTGCAGTTTCGCGGGCTTTTTTATTGCATTAATATCAGTCAGACAACTGAATAAATCAGTTTCTTTCCTGTTGCTTCAATTGCCCTCTCTAGAGTGTCAATCTTCGTCTTTTGTCTCGGGTTCAGGATTCGAGTAACTTCCTGTTTTGCTACTCCTAATCGCCTGGCTATCTGGATCGGTTTAGTCCTCGTTTCTATCATCGAATTGAGAAATAAAACTTTGACGGTTTCACTAGCAGTCAGCTCAACAGAAACTTCATTTTTTTTGGGACGTTTTACTGTAGTTGGGAAGATTTTTCCTTCGTCAACATAATCAGCAACGCAGTCAAGCAGCAATGAGTGCATGTCCATTTCTGCAGCTTCCAAGCTATCTCCAAAAGCAAACGCTGACGGATTCTTGCACTCCAAAATAACCTGACCGGATTCAGGATCTCTCGATACCTCACACGGGTAAGATAATCTCATAAACGCCTCCGAAGTTGTGAAAGGCGGGGTTCCTCCCGCCTGCTATTTAAGTTCAAAGACCGAGCTGTTTCAAAATTTTTGCTAAGAGTATCGGCGGATATTCTTCCGTCGGATGTCTTTTGTAACAAGTTTGTTTACCGCCGTATGAAAGCTTCAAATGCCTTGTACCATCATCCACTTTCACTCCTTTGTCCTTAAGAGCTTTGATGAACTGGCCATATTTCATTCAAAACTCCTTAGTAACAGAAGTATAGTAAACATTTTCTAATACTAAGTCAACTTTTCCATTTACTTTTTTCATCGATGGTTGAAGAAAGCCCGTGAAGACGTTAAAAGGGAAAAAGATGTCTTTCTAACTCTCCCGATGGCCGTTAATGAGCAGCGTCAGCAGGCATGGAGAATACGAGGTCTAAGTAAAAAGCCCCAAAAGGCATTTGCTTTGTTTGGGAGTACAAAAATTCCGAAGTTGTGACATTGAGAACGATAAACTGGAAGCTCGGTTTTTGCGCAAAAATGAACTCAGGAATCGAAAAAGTCGGTTCCGAACTTTCAGAACCGACCGTATTGGTAGCGGAGACAGGATTTGAACCTGTGACCTTCGGGTTATGAGCCCGACGAGCTACCAGACTGCTCCACCCCG
>NZ_CALPCV010000043.1:0-11218 GCF_943193095.1 Parasutterella muris
AGTTCATCAGCAATGTGGGACGGTTAAACATTTCCGCCTCCATTAAGCTGAGCCTCTAACTCGTTAATCCGAGCTCTTCAAGATTCTCTCTGGGTGATAACTTCCGAGTATTCCTCGGTATTTGCCGCACCTTCCGCAATCTTGATAACCACATAATCAGTCTCTCGAAGTTGAGCCTTGAGCAAAAAGATTTCTCTTTCTGCCTGGACTTGAGCTGGAGGTTCCGGATCAGGTTCCTCCGTATATGCGACTCCGAGCTTTTCCCAAAACTCTGCCTTGTTCTCTTTGGGCTCTTTGCCAAATGCTTTGCGTTCTTGCTTCCAAATGGCTTGACGGACATGGTATTCGGAACGGTAAATATTTTCGTCGTAAAAGTATTTTTTTATCATTTAGACCTCCTTAGCTCGGAAAAGGAATGAATCGGAGATAACCTTTGTCTTCAAACCACAGATAGATAAGTACTCCCTTTGTAATTTCAGGAGCCTCTCCGTCTACCCACTTTATCTTGTCCGCGCTCCCGGTAACTTGAACTTGGGGAGACCCAGCAAGGGCAATAATCTTAACGAAGGTCGTCCCTGATGTTCCCTCACTTATGAATACATTCCCTCCGTTTACAGCACTATTCGGAGTATCGTCCATAGTGATTTGCTCGTAGACGTAGTCCGGATAAACGATATGCCCATCTACTACAGTTTGGTACCCGCCTAAAACTCCTCTGTTTCCTGTCTTAGGAACTAAATTAGAACCACCCATCAGCGACTCAATCTTCTGCGACGAGTATGTACTGGAGCCACTGACGGTTGTATCATCGATTCCCACGCTGGCACCGACCTGCGTCTTAATGTCGCTCACAGTCGCTTGAAGCTGAATCAGGGTTGTACTGTTGTTCTGAGTTTGAGTCGTGAGCTCGGTAATAGACGAGCCGTGAGCCGTCAGGGTTTTTGCATTCTCAGCAATCGCTTCAGTATTTGCCGAGATCAAGGCCTCTAATGCGGAGGTATCAAACACCCCTGAGAGGTTGTCCCATGCTGTCCCGTTCCACGCAACATTGTCTCCGGCATAGATGTTGTGCTCGTTATCGGAGTTGACGATGTTATAAACATCGCCTGTTGCAGGCGAAGACGGTAACGCAGAGTAGTTAGCGACGGAGCCCCGGTAAACATATGCGTTTGCCAAACCAAGCTGCTCAACCGTTACATTATGCGGATTGTTTTTATTCGAAACATGAGCGCTCAGATCGACCTCTACAGTGGAGACTTTCTGATGAGCATCAAACGCCGCTTCCAGACCCGCATCGGCTGTTCTTGCCGTAGTCTCAACCTTTTCGTTGATGGTGGAAAAATTCTCGTTCAGCGCCTCGTCTCGCTTGGCAAGGGTATCCGGTTTAATCGCAAGAAGATTCATTTCCATCTCCCGATCGCCACATAGTTATAGCGGCCGTACTCAGTATGCGAGGAGCTGCTGTCGCCGCCATCGTCAACCTCCTTCCCCGCCCTCCAGTAACCTGTCCTGCTAGCGCTAACGACCCTATCGGCATAATCCACGACCAGTACGTGATCGTCGATAAACGACACAGGAAACGTCACGATAGCCGTATTCCAGTTAGCACCCGCCCCCCAACATATCATCAGCCCACTGTCCAGCTGGGCGAAATTGCTTCCTGAGCCGCTAACTCCTCCGCTTGATACCTCACTCTTTTTCGCATACGTCGAGGCAATATTGTTGCCGTTTGCATCGTATGTCGCCCGATTGGCGGTGCCGCTGATGTTTACATCCAGTGTGTTCCCGCAAACTTGAAGCGTTCCTCCTGACATAAAAACCGGCTTAGTCGAACTGCCTACTGTTGTACTGCTCGCCGTCGGAGTCCCTGAGCTCAAAAAGATAGGACGATTGCCGGCACCAACTGTCGCAGTCCCCACACGGTTTGCCGCATCCAGATTGACAGCAGTGGCCGACCCGTCCCCCTTGGTAAATGTCAGGGTAGTACCGCTCGAACTGACGGACGCAAAAGCCGAATTAATTGCAGCTCTAATCTTCTGAATCGTAGCTATACCGAATAAACCTGCCATTTATATTCCCTCCTTTAAATACCCACCATCGAGAATCAGTTCTCCGGCAATAGGCTCGGACACCGTAATCCTCAAATTTCCCTCCGCATCAACCTCATCGTAGGCGTAAAAGATTTCGCATTTACCGTTGGTAGTCTTTATAAGCTCGACAATCGCCGGAGTTCTGCCGCATTTATGTTCGCTTGCGTCCACTCTCAGCACGTACCCTGAATCGACGAGGACGAAGTCCTCCTCAGTGAACGCCTTGACGTATATGAAATCCGCCACCTTCTTTGTGAGCATGGCCGTGAAAAGAAATCCTGTGAACGGTTCAGGAACCTCGATGTGACGTTTTCACCCGAGAGCAGAACCCCGCTGATGACTTTCTCGGCTCTGTCAGCGCTGCCCGAGTACACGCCGATAAGGGCGGTTGAGCCAATATTCAGAACGAGCCGATACTTCGGACCGTAAGCTGTTGACACTTGCGTCCAGCGGGGGTCGGCGGCATTAAAACTTTTGCAAATTACACCCGACTCATAGTTCGCGAGAATATCCTCAACTCTCTGAGCGCCAGCCTCTGCCCGATCTGCCGCATTCTCCGATCGAATCGCGTCTTTAGCCGCACTCTCGGCAGAATCAACTGCGTTTTTAGCGGCTTCAAAAATCTCTTTGAGCAGCTCTTCCGGAGTTTTGTTGGACGTTGACGGGACTTTGAGACAGCGGCCCAATACCTCCTTGAGCTCCTGGCAAATCGCTGTCAGCTTGTCAAAGGCTGACTCATGATCTTCCGCATAAAAGGCCCCCTGATTCACAAGGTCCAATTCCTGGTTAATCGGGGTTGAGCGAGAAATAGCAAGTCTATAGTCGGACGGAAGCGCATTCTTGAGTCTTACGGTGCCCCCGAGATTGTTTAGGTTAAACAAAATCGAGTAATCCGTATTAAGCACTAAGACCGATTCATCTCCATCTGAGGCCGCCTGTGTGACTACAACATCGGCCGCACCGGAAGCCCAGAAGGAAAAGGAGAAATCTCGAGCTGCATTATTGCCGGTATATTTTTCAACGACAAGAAATTTAGGAGGTATTGTCATGGTGCCATAAACAGTGTTTTATAGCATCATGGATTATGTAGACGGCCCGTTTCCGAGCCGTTTTAAGGCAATAAAAAACCGCCCGAAGGCGGTAAAACTTCTACTCAGTTAAAGGACATTTAGATGGATACAGCTCCGGTAGCAACAAACAAAAAGTATTGACAACAGTCCCTGCCTTATTTTTTTGAATTTCTGATAGTTGTACCTTCAGGAGATCAAGCTGTGCTTTTAGTTTAAAGGTGCATTCAAACGGAACCTCGGTTAACTGTTTGACGATTTGAGCGTGTCTGCAAATGACACAACGATAATTCTCTTGCGTATGGCCAGTACTATATCGGAATCCTTCTTGACTTACCCGTTCTTTATAACCCGTTAAATCTCTAACAACAAAATGGATCGGCTGACCATAAATATTACCTTTTTCTAAAACCTCGGGCGGCACATGATAGAAAGATTCAACCATCGGATAGTTGATATAAAGCTTGCCAAAATCGGAAGAATCCCGAAAGTGAGACATTAACTTTTGCACGGAATCAGGGTTAAAATCTCCCGTGTGAGGATCTAAATCAAAAACCAAAAAGATGTCTGAGAAATCATCAGCGCTTTTTCCGCGAAGTTTCTCTTTATCGGCATGGCTCACTTGCTTACTGCTTCTCAATACCGCGGTTACATCAAGATCAGAATAGTCACACCCATAACTTTCGTATTCCTTGTAGAGCTTGCACAAATTCGCATTAAGACGCACAACCTCTGACCCAGGCAATTCAAATTTCTCAAAAAGACGTTTTAGAAGCTGAGCCTCCGACTTGCCTTCAGAAATAACCAAGACTTTTTTAGCACTCGAATTCATGACTTAAAAATAGTTTTTCGAGATTGTTACCTTCCCGAATTTCCCGCTCTGTTAAATCTGAAAACGGTTTAATTATTTCATTACGAAGCAAGAAGCAACAATCAGCTCTGGTGTTTGCGTGCTTCAGCAGGTTTGTATTGTGGGTAGTTAAGATGCACTGGATATCCAGACTTTTTGCTAAATTAAAAATCTTCTCTGCCACTTCATAGTGGTAGAAAGCATCAAACTTATCCATGTAAATAAAACTTGGTTTGTTCATTTCAAGCGCTTCGCGCCAGTAAAACAAAACAGTTAAGGCCAGTGTACCGCTAGAGGCAGCTGCAAAAAAAGGCAGTGACTGTTTGTGCGCAAAATACAAACCTTCTCGACCATCCGGACTTTTAGCAACTTTTATCTGTTCTTTAACGTCGTGCTCATTGAGAAATTTTTCAAACTTTTCCGTTAAGCCATGACTAATGATAAAAGAATCCAAATGATCTGACACGGACAACAGACCCATAAAACTATTCCCAGTATCCACCCTTCTGAACCAAAGCATCGAGCCAACGAAATTCATCAATTTTCTAATCGGCGAGTCTTGAGATAAAGGAGAATTATTTGCTAGATATCGTAAAAAAGAAAGTTTCGAGTCCTTGTAGACAAAATTAAGATTCTTAAATCCAAAAGAGGAAAGTCTGTCGAATCGGTGGACTTTCTTGATTTCATCCCACAAAAATACCTCTTCATTATCAATAAAAAGGGATTCTCCCAAGAGATCCAGCGAGGATGTCTTACTGTACGAGTAAACAACCTCCTTACCATCTAATAAAAAAGTATATTTAAATCTAACCGGTTCCGTCGGATGATCCGCATTGGCATAGTAGATGTATGCATCCGGCTTTTTAATCTTGTCTACCAAATGTTGCACTATATCAAAAAGCGCGAAGCCAAGATTAGATTTACCCGAGCTGTTGCGACCATAAACCAACGCCGTCTTAACAAACTTTCCATGAGAAGAATCTATAAGACAGTCCATCGAAAAGTCATAGTTTCTAACTTTTGAAAAGTCCCATGCCAAGGACTTAAATTGCTTAAAATTAGTGACCTCAAATCGCTTTAACATCGTCATTTCCTCTTTCGAAAGGAAAGTATAGAGGATATTATCACAATACCGTAATTTTTTTACGGCATTTGTAATAAATTTTTACTCCTGCGGCTTCCCAAACAGAATACTCGTAGGCATATCGGTATCACCTTCTATATACGCTTTCCATCCGTTGTAGGAACGTCTGATCTGCGTGAACGGAATTTTCATACAATCAGCAACGAGTCCCATCACTGCCATCGCTTTCGAATCAGTTTCTGCGTTATCCGATCCCAGAGTCCTTGCCGCTCTATAAGCGTCATTGATAATACGAGCCAGAGGGGGGGCCGGAATACTCAAATCCGCTAAAGAGTGTGGAAAGCTCACGGGCATAAACAAACATGCCTAAAGCAGTTCCTCCTATGTTTTGGAGCACCCACTTAATCCATTCTTCAGGATCCTTATCCCAATCATCTCCGCGAAGCGCAGAAAAGATCAACGCCTGTCCAAGAGTCGGAATCGCTAAAAGCAAAGTGAAGTCTCGCAGGAAGCCGAATTGCCCCTTAATTGTTTTCATATTCTGTTGGCTTAGAGATTCTGCCCAGAGGTTCTCCATTGAACTGAAGTAGCTATAGAACATCGTCGCAAAAGGATGATTTCTATGAACCAGGGAACGGTCTTTATTATGACCTCCGCCTTGACTATCTAAGACCGCCTGATCCGCCATCTCCACAGCTCGGCCGTCTTCAAAACCTTCTGCAAGCGCCTTTTGGTATGCTGCCTGCCACGTCGGCACATCTACAAGCATCTGCATGTATTGCATCGGAGCAAAAGCCATTTTCTCATATGCTCGCCCCATCTTCCCAAGCTTACCTTTGCGAGCCAGAACGTTAAAGTCAGCGATATCCGCATTCAGAACATCAGACCTCAGCCGCATCATGAGAGATTTCTCATGACACTCTCTAAATGCGCCGTGGGGGTTGACAATCATTTTCAGACCGGCGGCAAATATCCATTTTGCCCCTACTCGCTGAATTGACTGGGTGATACCTAAAGGCTGTAATGCGGCCGTTGTGGCCGAAAGCGCCATTGCGTTAAAGGAAACATTCCCTTTGAGGAAGTTGGCTCCTTTATTTGCGAGAGTCTCAAGGGCGGGATTAACCATAGCGTTTCCTCCGCCCGCAATTGCCACCAGATGATCAGACAACGCCCGATAGTATTTCACACCGAAATTTTGGACAACTGCTTCTTTGAAGTCTTCATTGCGGAATATTCGGTTAGTGTCTTGGACCCACTCTCGGAAGCAAATGTCATGCGTCACCTTCTGCAGATGCTGTCCTATCACCGACAAATCAAGCAAAAGACTTCGATTGACCTTTGCCATACGAGAAATTAAATGACCTTGTTTTGTGGCTGAAGCCTGATTGGCTCCACGAATCATCTCAGTCCCTAAATCTTTGATTTGCTGCTCAGCCGAAGCCACGCTTTTACCCGGGTCATAGACAATTGGATAGTAGCCGCCTTTTAGGGAAATGTCATATCCGTCAGCCGTATGAACGTGCAGAGGCTCGGCCTCCACTTTCCGAGGTGAGATGCCGTTTGTTCTTTTTTCCAGCTGTTCCATCTCGGGCCAGTAATTCTCAAGGAAATCCCAAACATTCTGTACAAACTCCAATTCTGACTTTGTAAGTTTTCCTAAGATTTCCGCCTGAGCCGCCTCACTAATATTTGTCGTGAGTCTTTCTTTATTAATCTTATTGCCGCTATTAAGTGCTACCGCGATCATGCCGGCGCGTGACATTTTTAAACCCAGATTCGAGATATAGACTTGAGAGGTCAGTTTTGTGCCCTTAATACTGTCCAATAATTCGACAAGTTTCCTTCCCGCCTCCTGCTGCATGTAGGTTTCCTTATCTCCGCAGTGATTCAGGCGCGCCACAAGCTTCATCATGGCAGAGTTTTCGTTAAGACCTCCCATCTCTCTCATCAGAGAGGCAAATTTCCTATGAGATAGGAGAAATTCGCTTAAAGAGCAAATCCAAGAATTTTGCGGCTCTACTTTAAAACCTTGCTGCGATTTCTTACTCGGAACCATATCCTCAACCATAGCTTCAGCCCATAATTCAGCTGTTTTCTTTTGTTGATTCAGGCTATAGTGCCGCAGTCTGCTGCCATGAAAAGCCAATACGCTCAAAGCCGTTTCCAACTCGGTAAACTCATCTACCGTCATATCCTTGTAGTTTTTGACATTGGAGACATCAAAAAGAGAACTGCTCACTAAACCCATTGGGAAGCCTTTTTCTTCCATAGATTGCGCAAAACTATCAAAGGATTCTCGCGGCGTATGTTCATCTCGAATCTTGTAGAGACCTGCGAGGTAAAGTATCTGATCCAAGTATCCTGCATCCATTTCTTTGCGTAATACTTTGCGATAACGGATCCCCATGCGATTAACGTCTCTAATAGTGGACGAGACTCGATCAATTGCCTCGTTGACTGCTTTCATTGCCGCAGCATTAAAGAGCTGATTCTTCTTTGCTTCCTTTGCCGTCTCTGCATCCCCTTTAGCCAGAGATCTTTCATAGATCCTTTGATATTTGCGCATCGCCTGGCTGTAAAGCCCCGGTTTCAGATCTTTGACGGCAGTCTTTGAAACGACTTCATCGGCCCATGCCTTAGCCGCCTGCAGTATGATGGGATTGCGCTTACCCGCATTTAAAAGATCTAATTCTCGGCTCAAACGCTGAAGTGTTAAATCGTTCAGCGCAGACTTTCGTGCAAGTTCACGAACTTTATCAGGCGTCATCTTGTAGCCGAATTCTTTTTTAACAGCGTTTTCAGCAGATTCCTGCGCTGCCAATTCAATTGGAACGCCGGCAACAAAAATTAAATCCTTGACAAATTCAGTCTCATTTTCATAACCGAATTGACGACTCAAGACATCCAGAGGATATCCATCGTCGTATAGGACGCCAATCCTATCCAACTCTTCTACTTGCTCTTTAGGCAGAAAGTCAACATCCTGCCGAGAGATAGGAAAGATCGGATTACCGTTTTCCTTTTCTTCCAGCATGCGCTGACGCATTTTGTATATGCGTTCTTCTTTAAGCTTATCCATTGCCTCTTTGTAATAAAAAGCATAGGCCTCCTGTCTGGCTTTATCCTCGTCGGCAAATTTAGCTTGGTACTCGGCGGTCTTCTTCTCTAAAAACGCCCGCTCCCCAAGAAGCTGAGTCGTAAGGCGCGCTTTAGCGTAATCGTCCTCGTCTTTCATTTTCGCTTCCCATTCGTACCATTCTTCATCAGTACCGGGAAACTGATCGCGAGTAATATACGTATTAGCTAAGCCGAGAACAGCCTTAGCCGTGCGGATTTCCTGATCCGTAGCGAGCATTCGATCCATAACTCTCCGAACCCCAGGCGTCAATTTCACGTTGAGTTGTTTAGCTGATGAGTACACGCCCTTGAGCCAATTCATGAAGGAATGGAAAATCCTCATAAGCTTAATTGACGGCGCCTTCCCCTCTCGCATATAGCGCTCAAAGCCGCGAGCAAACTTCTCGTGATATTCGCGCTTTTCTTCTAGCGTCATCGCGTTCCAGTCGTTCAGACTCTTTACACCAAACCATCTCATGAGAGTTCTCATGTCTCGTCTCAATTGCTGAGGAGCATCAGGCTGATTGGCTAAGTCCGTCATCACGTCAAGGAAAAAGTGACCCGATTCATGAATAAAGGTTGAAGCATCCGAAGACTGAAAAAGCGTAATCAGGCGTTGAGACGGAGAATAGGCACCGCGGGGGCCTGCCTGAGTTTGGAAGAGCGCTCCATTCTGGATACGAGAGGGATTGACATTGCCGCGAAGGATACCTAAACTAATCCCATCAATAGCGCCATCTGGCTGGCGGAAACTCCCCGTGGAATCATGGGCAAAGCCCGCGTTCAGGGATGGCGCTATTTCTGTTTCCTGTGGTGATCTGTTTTGAATGTGAGGTAGATTGACATTTTCAGAAAGACTGCCTACACTGCCTCTATTGGCTCCTGCTTCCTGCGAGTGATCCCCGTTTTTAATGGGCGTAGTTCGGTACAGGGTAGGAGCTATTTCTATTTCTGTTAGTTTGTGGTCTTTGTACTTTATATCTCCGAGAGTATCCGTTCTTTCTTTAACCTCGGGCTCTACAATGTCTAGCTTGATTTTTACCGAATAGAGCTTTCCTCCCATACAGAGCGCTGAATAGTAGATATCTTGACCCACACTATTCGGATGACGATCGTCGGCTGGCTCGCAATGATCGTATTCTGCGTTCTGTATCATCTCTCGTAGAGCTAGGTAGGACTCTCTATGATCTCGTTTCCGAGCTCGTTTCGTAGATGCCTTGATATTCGCATTGGGGAAGCTCGCGATCTGTCCAGTGGACTGAATCGTTATATTCCCTCCCGTCTGCAATACTTCTTTCACCCATGATACGAAGTCCTGCATCCTTTCAAAATTAGGAACAAGACCATTTGATATCTTTACGACTTTTGCCGTTGCGCTATCAGGTTTGCGAACTATGCCGTCTTTTACTAAAGGCACGCCCTTCGATTCTTGTGCTCCTCCACTTTGATAAAGAACATCTCCGCTCTTCTCGTTCAGCCGAGTTGTTAAATCCTGAATAGCTCTAGTTCTTGCACCTTCCTCATCGCCGTATTTCACTACGGTAAGCCCTGCGTCCTCAAGGCGCCGCACTGTAGCTTCACTAGTTCTCTCAGGAACAACTGCGCCTCTGAACTCGTCCAAACCGACTGCTCTCTGAGGCTTAGCCTCAAAGTAATCAGTCATTGAGGCCTTAATGTCGCTGAGGATTTCAACTCCGAGTTTTACCGTTTCGTCTGACGGCTCAAAACCTTTCTTCTTAAGCGCCGATCTTACTCGTGCTTCTGTAGGCTTACTCTTCAAACCAGCGACTTTGGCCAGTGCGGCCATAGCTTCATCGAAAGAGTCAAAAGAATCTCCCTGATACTCCTTAGCCGCCAAGGCCCGATAGCTATCTAATTTCTCGTTGGTTACGGTATTTTGTTGATTTACCGTTTGCGAGTCTGTTACCAGATTTCTGCTGCTCTGAATTTCTTCAATCGATCCGAACTGTTTCGCGGCAGCGGCTCTGATCTTACCGGCACCGAATGTCATTGTTCCTTCTTTGTTGCGCACAAGATTCGAGCGCATGGCTTCAACGACATTTTCTAAAGTAATCGGTTTGAGCTTGCCCTTAACCTCAATCATCGGCGCGTCAAAAGCGTGTCCTGCAAACTTATCAGCCCACGCCTCAAACTCATCTCTGAACTCGTTCGCCTTGTCTTTAAGCGCGTACCCGTAATCGCGAGACTCTTTAGGTACGTCCACTTCGATACCCTTTTCCTTCAGGAACATGTAGGCGCCGATCTTGGAGACTAAGAGATTCTTAACCACGCCGTCTTTATTCGGAGCGGTCTGAAGGTCGTATATAAATCGCCTCGGCTCATCTGTAAAACCACTCTCCTTAGCGGCATCCTCGACTCTTTCTTTAAATTTCTGAGCGCCTTCGGAATTGACCGATCTTTCCCATACTGGCTCAGGGAAAGTCTGAGTGTACGCATCCTGAGAAAAAACAGGCGTACCAGTCTTTGGATCGACCATATCCTTTGTGCCGATGAGAGATATATCGCCAAAATCAGTATATGGTGCAGCTTGTTTGGTAATTCCAAGAGACGGAACAGCAAAGCCGCCTAAATCCAAGGCTTTGTTTAAGTTCTCTTCGTTGATGTTGTGAACAGTAATCAGACGATCCGAAGGAGCGGCCGACTGATTAAATACTCCTTCGCGCGCCCCTATCGGCGATAGCTCGGACTGATACAAATCTCCCACGGAGGTGTCGTTCTGATATACAATTGCCTCATTAGGGATCGACATGCTGGCGGTGGAGGAATTGGACCTGTGATATCGCCTTAAGGCCTCGATCCCTTTAGTTTTTTCATATCCAAGTAATCGTCCAAACCAATCTTGGGCTATCTCGTCTTTTTCGTAAGCACTGCGCAGACTGTTGTCAATAGTGATCCGCCCTCTCCTGTTAATCGCTGAAATATTGCAGAATCTAGAGCCTCTAGCAGAGGCTCAGCTCTTAATCCGAAGGCATCTTCTTTAGAAGTCTGT
>NZ_CALPCV010000044.1:0-10266 GCF_943193095.1 Parasutterella muris
AGGGGTATAAAATCAATTAGTTAAATTGAAGATGAGACTATTTGTAAAAATAGCTCCTAGAATTTTGGGAATTCAGGCTAGAAGTCAGCCTCTTCTTCGTCGTCTTCATAGTCCCGTATCTTTTCCGGCTCTGCATCAGGAACCGGGACTCCAAGAGCTTCAAATAGCATCCGCCTGAAATTTTGCGTTTTTGAGGTATCTATCAAACCCTACACTACGAGATCGGATTGAAGCTCTTCCTGGTCGTCGATATCTTCCTCGCCGTCGTAGTCCTCAGAGAGCTGAGCCCCGGCTACAGGGACAGGAACTCCAAGAGCTTCAAAATAGCGGCGCCTTTTACCGGCGACCTCGCCAAAGTAATTCCCCTCATTGAACCGTATCAGCTGGACATTGTTTAACAAGGCGAGAATTGCTCCGTCACTCTCGTAGACTACGTTGATCTTTTGATTTTTGTTCGCGTTAAAGGCATATTGCTTTATCCGACAGCGCACCATCATGGAAATAGCTGTCGCCAAGAACTGCACAAAGATCTTACCGGCTAGTGTCCCGTTTCTCGAAGTACGATTCCTCGAGCAGCCCAGGCGATACTTGAGAGTTTTAAAGGCATCTTCCACTATCCAACGTTCTTTGTAGGCGATCCAGGCCTTGCGGGTGTCTTTTTCAGTGTCGCTCACAAGCACTCTGTATCCCTTGAAGGCGAGATACTGCTGCACCTTGCTGTTGACGACGCAGTAGCGGCCGTCATCGGCCTGCGTAAAGAACTTCTCCAGAAGAGTAGTTTCATTGTCTTCAAGTGCTTTGCCTTGATCCAGCTTGCGGCGTACCGTATCAAGCCGCTCCAGAAGCGTTTCGGAAGCTTCCTCTGCGCACCGGCGGTCAAAGAAGATATGCCAGTAGAGTTTTCGTCTTTCGTCGTTTCGCGCTTTTTTCCCTTCTATCGGGTATGGGTCGAAGCGCCACTCCAGCTCTTGGGTAACGCAAGCCGTACGTGTGAACCAATCACGACGATTAAGGTCTTCAAGGGCGCTGCGGGACTGTTCAATTAACTCCTGAGCGAGGCTTCCCTTTGCCTCACACCGCATATTGAAGATAAAACTCACGCCATTTCTCAGGCAATCATTGATGTTGTTGGTGCTGCAATAACCTTTATCCGACACCAACATCACATTTTCCAGTTTCAATCGGGCATTGTCTGCTATGACCCTTCTTACGGTACTGACATCAGGCACATTACCATCGTAATAACGGTAGTAAACAGGTAACCCGGTTTCCTGGTCAACGAGAAGGAGAAGATTGATCTGCGGTAGATAGTCTTCGTCCTTGTTGAAGCCGTATTCCACATTTGCAAGCTTTTTCGAGTAGCTTGAAATAGATGTTGAGTCCAGTGCAAGAACAATCCTGCGACCTTTTCCTCCGGCTTGCTTCTCTTCAAGCCAAGCGCGGTGCATCGCCCGAAAGAATACCTCTATGCGCTCCTCTCCAACGCGGTCAAAGAGCCGACTCAATGCTGAGGAACTCAAGGAGCGCTGCCACGGAAGCCTTGTCGTTTCGGCAAAAGAAGCATAACGACTGACGTTATTGTCTGCGTTGAGAATGATGAAATAGGCGAGTGAGAGAATCTTACGGCAGTCGTTGAAACGCGGAAACGCTTCTCGCAGAGCGCCTCCCAGAGGGGACGCCTGAACTATCCTGTCCAGCGCCCAGGTCGCTCCGGCATGGAGTGTCTTGACTGAAAGAGCCTGAGTTAGTGTGAGACCATTTTCCCCGAGCGGCGTGAAAACATATTCCTTGCCTTTGCGCTCGCAAACAAAGTTTGCAAGTTCCGGTTTTTGTTTCAGAAATTCATCGTTCCACTTAATACGTCCTTCCTTATTTCCGGAAATGATGACTCCAACCTTGCGGCTTTCTGTGCGGCGCGAGCGTTTCTTGAGAGGATCCCATATGTTTTTGTACGTAAACAGGTAGTAATTCGAATGACCTGATTTCAAGATCAAGGGAGGAAGTTTTGGATATTTCATGATTGATACCATAAAAAGAGTATCTATATTTTACATGAAAAAAGACTATTTGGGAGAAAATTTCGTTAAATTTCAATAAGTTTTTTATACTTTGACTTGGTTGATTAAATTTGAAGTATCAAGAAACGCAAAAATTCAGCTGCGGCTGACGCCGTAATCCTTTGCTAATTCCCATAATTAAGGGATTGGCGTAGGTTTCGAGAGCGAGGACTTCGGATGAAGGCACTTCCTTTTGTGGTCAAAGGATTGTACCTTGGCCTGATAGTTTTATGCTAGTGGCGACAGATTTAGAACGATGCGTTTTATCTGTTCCTTAAAGCGGCCTCGGAGTGCGAATCCTTGGCCGTTTTGCTTTGTTATTTACCGATGCGGTTGACTGAATTCTCAAAACAAACCGGTCAATTCCAGTTCAAAAATCGCACAAATCGGGTCAGTGGCGAAATTTTAGCAAACTATCTATTAAATTAGCGGGATATTTATCCAAGTTAACTTATGGGTAACGTTAGACTCTAGGAAAAATGATTACACGTTATTACTAATCAAATAAACCCTAAAACAAGAGAAGTACTATTTCTCAGGAGTTTTATTTAGAGGGAAAATGTAAGCGTATTACATAAATAAATCCCGAGGTAAGAAATATGCATGATTTAATCCTTAAATCGTTATTACGCAGGGGGGGGTATAAGGCTTTAGCCCTTTTGCTTATTTCCCCCTTTTCTTTCAATACATTAGCTTCTGAACTTATTGGCGATCTAGGAAGTGTCGAAAACCTAGGGGCCGGCTACCAAATTATCGGAGATATCTCCTCTTCTATTAGTTTGACAGAAAGAAATAACCGGACGATGGCTTTGTTCCGTTCTTCATTGGAACAAAACATTTTTTCTACTGTGCCTCAATTGCACATCTCCGCTAAAGGCGGAAAGGTTTTTAAAAGCGCGGGAAAACAAACTATTGCTTTAACAGGCCAAACAATTATCTCATCTGAAACGGGAAATATATTTCATACTGATGGGGTTGGATCTTCCCAAATTATCACTGGTAATTTTAAAGAACTGTTAGCTAATGTTGGAGCCAATAAGCCCTCACGCCCAGGATTTTTGTTATTCGGCTATGGCGTTTCAGGAAGTGATGGAGGCGTTATTTACAATTCGCACGGTGAACAGATTTTAGGTAAATCACCCACCGAACCCGAAGGTGTAATTGAGAAGATTTCAATTAACTGTTCTTTAACAGGAACTCAAAGTTCAACTGGTAGGGGAGTTGCTGTCAGGAATTTTGAAGCTGAAGCTCGACAAATGATCTATATGCCTATTGAACAGATAGGAGATGAAGATCAGCCTTTTACAGCAGGAGTTGAAGATGTATATGGGAAGCAGCAATACATCCATAGAATCGGAACAATCTATGCTACTAATTTTGGAATAGCCGGCGGAACTATTGCAATGACCTCCGATAGAGGAGAGCAAAGAATTAATTCTGTCGACAGAATTCTTGTCAGTGACGCAGTTAGTAATATCTCAGGAGGCGCTTGGACTCCCGAGGGAGATTATGTCTCTACGATTTTGCCGGTTGTAGGAATTTACAACTGGAGCGATAGCGGAGCTGCAAGAGGAGACGAACGAGACATTGGAACACAGTACATAGGATTAACTCAGGAGATTAGAGTTCAAGCTTCAAAGGTTAATGAGAGCTATGGAATCTACAACCGCGGCGGAGTCCAAACTATAGAATCCAAACCAACCGGTACAGGTTTACGGGAATATGTGGATATACATGTAGATAATTCCAAAGCAGGCAGCAGCGCTTTTTCTGTATTCGTTAATCCATTAATGGACGGGGATGCATTTGAAAAAGCAGAGACATCAACCTGGCTAAAAGGCAATTTTCGTATTCTGAAAGGAGATGTCGTAGTAGCTAATACAACCACATCTCAAAATTTATATCCAAGTAATTCGACCTTATATTTGATAGCCGACGATTCCCACAGGAACCAATTGATTTTAAGCGATAACGTTAACCTTATCGTAAGCAAAGGCGCAAAGGATGTTGAGCTTTCTAAACTAACGACCCAATTAGTGTTGGGGGATGATAGACACGAAACAACTGAAACATACAACGTTGCGTTGGGAAAGTACAGTTCCATTAATGATCAAGGTGTATTTCGCGGTAGAGGACTGATTTCGGCTTATTTTGATAAAGATAGTTTCGAGGCAGCTAAAGCAAACGACACTGAAAATACAAGTGGAGAGGGTAATTTAAGATGGAATTTCGTTGGTAAAGGTTACGGAATCATAAGCGGAGGGGTTCTTCTGAAGAACGTGGAAAAAACTCTAGTCAATAATAATTCCCATTTAGATGTTCAGATTCCTATTTCAGCCGATGATGTCCCTGATGAGCACTTTGCATATCAGATCATGCGTTCAGCCGTGAATAATCTATTTGTCAATGAGGGTATTGATAATATACGAGAGCGTGTAGATTTAGAAAAATGGGAAGACGATAAGGGAGTCTACGAAAAATATAAGTACATAGCCGGTAAAGTCTATATTAATGAAGGCAAAATCAATGGCGGATATGAAGAAGAGTATTACTATGAAGATCCTGAAATAGTTGGCAATCAAAACAATATTCGGGACCCTCTAGACTTAGCTACTCTTAAATTGGTTCCCACTGATGGCCAGTTGGTAGACGAAAACGGAAATTTTACTTCTTACACGGCGTCCGATAGAAAAGTCACTTTAGCTCTTGAGTCAAATCCTCGCACAAGTTATAACGCTGTATATTTAGAAAACGAACCCAAAGACCCTGACTCGGCCGGAGGATCTACAGAAGAGCCTAGCGACTCTCCCTTAGATACCAACATTGCGGCTGGCGGGGCAGGAGATTTGGATAATTCAAATCCAGATGATCCAAACGATGAGATACCTGCGGCAGGAACTCCTCTGACCTTGGTAGTACAGGACGGTAAACTCGGATATACAAACAAAGCTGGAGATTTCAAAGAAATAACAGTTAATGAAGAAGGTCAGTTCGTGGATGAAAATGGCTTTCCTTTAGCTATCACAGTTACCACCGATAATGCCAAAGCACTTTATGCTTGGGAAGGAGAAATAGGCGAAAAAATCTTTGAAGAGACTGTGCAGGAAAAAGATCCTCCTAAAGATCCCCCTAAAGACCCTCCTAAAGAACCATCGTCTACTGTCAATGCTATCGACTCTGTAGCTTTGTCAGACTATTACCTTTGGCGTTTAGAAAATGAAACTTTGTACCAGCGAATGGGTGAGGTGCGAGATAGAGCTGATCTTGAAGGCGGTTGGTTTCGAGTATTAGGCGGGAAAAATACATTAGACAAAGGAAATCACTACTTTAAGCATGAGTACTATGGTATTCAACTTGGTTTTGATCATGTCTTTAATAAAGAAGACGGCGGAAGTTGGATATTAGGTGGCGGATTAACTTATACGCGCGGTAAAACAGACCTAAGAAATAGTGGCAGCGGGAAAAATTGGCTTGGCTCAGTCTCTCTGTACGGAGTAAAAAAATTTAATAACAATGCCTACTTAGACTTAATTTTTAAAGCAAGCAGAATTCATCATGACTATACAGCGATAAGCAATAAGATGAGATACCTTTCGAAAGGAAAATATCATACATATGCTTATCAGATTGGAGCGGAGTTTGGCAAAAAGTTCATGGTGAATGATGAGTGGTACATTGATCCACAGTTGCAATTAAATTACGGCCATATTAAAGGGGCAAAATGCAGAACTAGTTCAGATATAAACGTCAGAACTTCCGGACTCAATAGTCTGATTGGGCGCGCGGGCGTTTCAGTCGGACGTGAATTTAAAGAAGGAAGTGCCTTCGTAAAAGTTGACGCTCTGAGGGAGTTTTCAGCGAAGTACAAAGGTACTTACTCACTAGATTCAGGAACCAAAAACAAAACCGAAATAAGCCTGAAAGATACATGGGGCGAGATAACAGTCGGCGGTAGTTACAACTTCCGCAAAGATGTGTTTGGTTTTGCTCAAGTAAAACGTTCTTTCGCTTCCGATGTCAAGCAAGAATATCGAGCAGACATAGGATTGCGTTATGTTTTCTAATTCCAAATAATGTTAGAGGGGTTGGAGTCTACAACTCCAACCTGAGAAGCTTATGAAAAGAAAATTGTACTTTTTATGTCTGATGGCCAGTTTGTCTTCTGTAGCTCTGGCTCAAACAAACAGTGTCCAAGATGAATTAAAGCCCGTTCCTGAAAACAGAATTTTTATTCCACACTCTCAGGAATCAGGAACTTTCCCATTGTATCTAGAGACGGGAGAAGCAACAGGAGAATGCGGTATAGGATTATGGCTGGACGGCCAATTAACTATGGTTCTATATCCTCGAGAACGTTCTGTACTTTATCTTTCTTCTGGTTCTCATGAGCTGAGAGCATCTTTTGAACCGCTTCCAGAAAATCCTCAAAGTGAAGAGGAGAAAAAGCACTTTAAATACTGTAAGAAGAATAAACCGGAGACCTTAGGGTTCGTTAAAACAATTGAGAGCAAGCGCGGAGAACGAATTGTTGCAAAAGTTCGATCTAATCAGGGTTATCTATACCGCATAAAAACAGAAAGAAAAGACAACCAAGAAAAACTGGGAAATTGAGTTTTTCCCCTATCCCACTTTAGCATTCTGAAGATAGGATTGCGTTGGGATTAATGGAAACAAAAGTTGTAGTTATTGTCTTATTTGGATCATAAAAATTTTGAAAGTTTCCTCGGTTTATAGATGGTCTGGGATGTAGCAAAATTGATATCAATTTTGCTACATCCCCTTCTTTTTTCAGGCGATATTTGTTTGAGTATTTATCGGTTAGCGGGTTTCAGCTGATAAACCTTGGAAAAGTCCACGTCTCTGGCAACAAAGATACCGACACGTTCGCCCTGTTTCAGCATCACGTAAAGATGACGTCCAAGAGGTATTGAACTATCGAGATGCTATGCTTGATGGTCTGGATGAAATTATCAATAAAAACAGGAATATCTCTTTATCCTTTGTGAAGGGCTTGCATTCCAAGCTGCTAGATGGAGCAAGAGGCATGTATAAAACTCCAGGTGAGCCAAGAAAAGTACAGGTACACATTGGGCGCCCTGGAGATGGAATTGAGAAGGCAATTTATATTCCGCCAAATCCATTTTTATTGCAATCTTTGTTAGACAATTGGCTTTCATTTCTCTCACGAAATGATTTGAACCCAATTGTTCAGGCAGCTGTAAAGCATGCTCAATGAATTCTCTCAACCATTCGAACGGTGTTCTCAAGTGTTCGAACGCCCCTCTCATAATAGTAGCTAGCTAATTGTTCTGCCAGTTGAGTACGGTGTTCTCACTGGTTCGAATGCTTAGCATGTTTCAGTTTTTTCCGTTGGATTGTAGTCTGAGGTCCTTAAATTTTTTAGGGACAATTTATGGAACAATCTTCAATGGAAAAGATCAAGAAAATTGCAGCTCTGCTGAACTTGAATCAACCGTATTCGAAAATTGCAGCTTCCGTCAGCGTATCGAAGTCAACTGTCTCAAAATACGCAAACCAGATCAAAGCATCCGGCTTGACGTACACGGAGATCGAAAAGACTGATTCAGCCGTATTGGAAGAGCTGCTGTGTTCTCACATTGACGCAAAGTACCGAGAAATCGATACAGATCACGTCATAACTCAGCTTGCAAACGTCAAGTATGCAACCAGACAGCTTCTTTACGAAGCATACAAGGCATCTGACCCTAGTAGCGCCTGCTCGTATCCGACGTTCTGCCGTCAAATAGATAAGGCAATGAAAGCTAAAGCTCCGAAGGAGGTTTATACCAACTTGGAGCGAGTACCCGGCGGCTCGATGGAAATCGATTTTGCCGGCGAGCTTATCAATTGGGTCGACAAGCATGGGAAAAGCCGCAAATCCAAACTGTTTGTTGCCACAATGACATTTAGTCAGAAGATGTTTGCCTGCGCTTTTGACGATGAAAAACAGCACTCCTGGATGCAAGGGATTGTCAAAGCCTTGGAGTTCTTCGGCGGCATTCCAAAGACGCTTATAGTCGACAACGCCAGGAGCCTTGTCATGTCGCATAAGCAAAGCAGAATCGATTACTCTCCAATCCTGACCAATCTGTGCGAATACTACCGGATCAACACCTTTGCTTGTCGGCCGCGAAGTCCAAAGGGCAAGAACCGCGTAGAAAACAGCGTTTTACACTTCTATCGGCATGTGATAGCGCCTCTGTCGATGCAGGGTCCGATAAGAGCGTTTGATCTGTCTGATCTGAACGAGCAGATTCTTGAGAAGGTACGTCAGTTCAACGAGCGTCCGTTCACAAAGAATCGCCAAAGCAGTCGCGAAATTGAATTTGCGGCGCACGAGAAAAAAGCGCTGGCAAGTCTTCCCATCCTTGCCTTTGAAGTCGGCAGCTGGAAGTACTTAAAGGTTGACAAAGGGCACTGTATCAGGCTCACTGAGGACTGTGGTCATCGTTACAGCGTTCCTGCCAGCCACGTAGGTAAAAAAGTCTCTGTGCTGAAGACAGCCGAAAATGTCTTCATTTACGACATTGAGACCGCCGTCTGCATTGGCAAGCACAAGAGATTGCTTGAAGCTTCAGGCCAGAAGACGCACATTCTGCCTGAGCATCTGACGGCAAAGGAAAAGCACCAACGGCTCAGTAAGGATGAATGGGCACAAGAGCTGATCGACTGCGGCTACAACGAAAGTACGGTTGTAAACGTCTTGGAGATCAAGTGGGAATCCGATCAAATGAACGCCCGCAGATTCTGCTCCTGCCTAAGGCGGCTTGCAAAAATAGGATCGAACCGGCTTGCCAATGAAGCCCTCGGCGTTGCGCTCGAACAAAAGTTCCTGAGCTACAGCTTTATCGAGAACTTTGTGAATATGCGAAAGAAAGAGCTGCTTATGGGCTTAGATAATTCCGACAAAGACCAGGACTATAGGACTGTTGAACATGAAAACATCAGAAATAACTACTCATGATAAAAAAATTCTGCGTCTCAGCGAGTTGTGCAAGAGGCTGAAAATGCGTGCCGCTTATGAGCGCTTCTGTGCGATTCTTACTGATCCTGACGCCTGTCAAATGCCTTTGCTTGACTGCGTCATCGAAGGGTTGGAATATGAGGTTGAAAAGCGAGACTCGAATGCACTAAACCGTCGTCTTAAAGAAGCAAAAATCTGCTTGCCAAACGCTCGTCCTGACACAATCGACTTCAGCATTGAAAGAGGATTAGATAGAAATCAGGCAGAGGCGCTCCTCACGATGCAGTGGATGGAAAGGCACCAAAACATCATTATTACCGGAGCTGCCGGATGCGGTAAAACCTTCCTTGCGTGCGCCTTAACTAATCAGGCCTGCATGAAAGGGAAAACAGCAAGGGTAGTCAGAATACCCCTGCTGCTTAACCAAATGTCTGCGTCACATCAGATCGTCGAAACATACTTCAAAAAACTCAAGGAGTATAAAAATGTTGATCTGCTAGTCCTCGATGACTGGGGCATCGGACAGTTAGACGCCAGATCCAGAGAGGATCTGCTGGAAATAATAAACGAAAGATACATGTACGCAAGTACTATCGTCACAAGCGTGCTGCCGGTCAGTAAATGGGCTGAATATATCAACGACCCGACTTACTCCGACGCAATCCTGGACAGACTCGTCAGTGTCTCCCACAGAATCGAAATGTACGGTGCCTCAGTCAGGCAAATGGAACAATATGGAGGCGTGCAGAAATCCTAAAGGTCAATAGAAGAAGTTAATTGCAGGGCCAAACGCGTTTTAACGCTTGTAGCCGCCTGTTTTTAAGGCCGTTAAGCAGTGTGCTTAACGGCCTTTGTACAGCGTATTAAAGAAGAACGGCGTCAAGTCACTTTCGCGGCATAATGCTGTAACCTCGCTGGCGCTCCGTTACAACTTATCCCACGTTGGCTTGACACCGTACGTGCTCGCAAAATCACTGCAAACAACTATAAAAATAGCTATCACAAAATCTTGTAAACTACAGGTCGGCCCAACGGTTAAAACTGAGCGTTCGAACCTGTGAGAATTTGATTTACCTATCAACGTTGACGCATCAGCCGACACTGAAAATTAGCTCCGTTCGAACGCTGAGAATCGTCGTTCGAACCATGTCATTTCCTGAAATCGGTTGACTACTTGATGTTGTTAAACCTAGTTAAAGTTTACTGTTTAAAGAGTAATCCCTG
>NZ_CALPCV010000045.1:0-9619 GCF_943193095.1 Parasutterella muris
TGCGAAAGTAGGTAGTCTCCGGGCTCTCCATTCTTAAAACCTCTTGCTGCGAACGCGGTGAGAGGTTTTATTTTGTCTGTGTGGAGGGGTAATAATTTAATCTTCCGAAATTGTTTTTCTGTTAATGACCCCGAGTCAAACAGTCGATTCTCTTCAATACGCTCTGTCGTTGGGGCCTTTTTGAGCGTGAATAACTATCCGGAGGTTTTCATCGGAGGAGAATACTCCATGACTAGCACAGAGCATCTCATATCTATTGATTCTAAGATTCAGGAACAAGATTTTCTTGGGTCCGGAGAGATACATCCGGTATTTGTCAAGAATAATCATGGAATTCACTACGTAATTTTCTATAAGAATCATTGGAACCCTGAGTTTGGCAGAATTTATTAAACAAAAAAGCTCTCAGTCCTTTGATTATCAGGGAGTTGAGAGCTTTTTAAAATTATTGTCTTGTAGGTATGCTAGAGCATATCTTTGAGCAATTCCGGTATCGAGTCCTCCGCTGTAAGTCTTACTCCTAAACAACGACCCATTTCTTTGATATTGACTAAGCGAGCCGGCGGTACGAGTCCGACCGTTTTGAAGAGTATTTCGAGCTGACTTGGCTGCTGCCTGCGCCCTGATAGCTCAGCTTTAAGTTCTTCCTGAGTCAGCCGCTCTAAGCCCTTTCTAATATTCTGTGGCCTCGAGCACTGCAGGAACATGAGTTCATTAGCACTTTTTATTGGTACGGTCGTCGCCGCGTTTAGTGCTCGGACTATTTCCGAGATGCTCAGAGGAGTTCCGGCTTCTTTCAGCTTCCACTGCAGTAGTTTCAGAATGCCCAGCGCAATTACACAAATGAGTATGTGGCCTTTAATATGATTCGAGTTTCTCACGTACATAGGCCGTAAACCTAAGTGAGACTTCATAACTCTGAAGCAGCTCTCGATCTGGTTAAGTTCGTGGTAGGCTGCGGCTAGGTGTCCATCCGGTAAAGCGCTTTGCTCCACACAGTTCGGAGCATTTTTGTAGATGAGGGCTGCATATCCTGCAAGGCGGCGTTTAGCTTCGAGGACCTCTTCATCAACTCCTTCGATTTTCGCCTCTACTTTTTCCGAAGTCTTTGCAATGCAGGCCCACCCGGAGCTCTTAGGTTTAACTTTTATGCCTTGCGCCTGTTTCTTTAGTACCAGCTCTTTCCACACTTCGAGCACTGCTAAGTCCCGTTTCTGTCTCTTTTTATCAAAGGTCAGAACCAAGGTGCAGTGAGTATCTTCTTCTTTTACCTTTCCTTTTTTAACCCAGTCTTTTATGACTTTAAAGCGTCCGATTTCCTCTCCTTGTCTGATGATTGGGACATATCCTTCGGGATCGAACATCGCTTTTGTTGTCTTCTGACCCAGATTACTTACTTTCTGCGCCATCAGAAATCCAAGATCATTTGTCTGCAGCATCTTTAAATTTGCCGCAGAATTTAGTCCTCGGTCGGCAACGACGATGCTCTCTTTAACGTTGTATTTTTGTTTCAGAGACTCAATCGAAGAACTCATCGTCTTAAATTCGGATGCGTTTCCGGCGTAGACGTAAAAGTCAATCGGTATTCCTTCTTCGTTAATGACCAAGGCGATGGAGGCTAAAGGCAGGTCGAAGCGGTGCTCTTTTGAGGGGCCTCTCATTCGCAGGTATTCGATCTTTTGCTCCTGGATTTTCTTGATGAAGTCATCAGCCTTCGGACAAGGCCGTAGTCTTCCTTCATCGTCAAAGCACGAGGAATCCAATTCACCGCTTTCATAGGCCAATTCCAGTTCTTGCTGAAGCCGGTCTTGGAAATCTATCTGTTGTCTGCCGCACTCCAAGTCACTCAGCGCAGTTTCAAAGTAGACGTTGGTAACGTCATAAAAAATCAAGGTGGCCTTTGTTTTTCCGAGCTGTTTATTGACTGAGCGGTTAAAGAATCTCATGATCGAGTCTTTGTGCTCAAACAAATAATCGTAAGAATTGTAGTAACTGTCTAAACCGATACCCTGCACAGGCGCACCTAGAAATCCGTCCTGGTCGCCGAATGAGTAAAAAACAGAGTGCGGATCAAGGATTTTTAAAAAACAGAGATAAGAGACAACAGCGTTCAAATCGAATTTTGCTTTTGTTTGTCGCTGTTGTATGTCTTTGAACTTCCGATCTAAATGCAGATGATCATCCCAGAGCTTTTTTAAAACGTAGTGCCCGTACTGCAAAAGAGGAAGCGGACCGCCCGCAGAAACACTGTTTTCAAAGTTCAGCAGAGTCTGAGCTTGTGCGAGTCGATTGAGCGACTGAAGACGACTCTTTTCTGCATAACTATCTTGGTATTTCTTCTTCAGATCTTCCAGATAGTTTGGATTCGACTGAGAAAGAACATCAAGCCGCCCGAGATTTTGGACAACTTTGTGTTTTACCTTCCCGTCTTTGTCTCGATAAGACTCCATCAGCCGGACATAAGTGTACTGTCCTTTGGCGCCACCCTTGCAAGTAGAAACAAACATAGACCACCTCCAATAATGATCTAATTATAACATACCTACTACATATCCACAAGCGAATAATGAATAAAAAGGCAAAAAAACAGACCCCATGGCCGTTGACGACCAAGAGGTCAGTTAGAATCTGCCAAACTCAGGTAACTATCCGGAGGTTTTCATCGGAGGAGAATACTCCATGACTAGCACAGAGCATCTCATATCTATTGATTCTAAGATTCAGGAACAAGATTTTCTTGGGTCCGGAGAGATACATCCGGTATTTGTCAAGAATAATCATGGAATTCACTACGTAATTTTCTATAAGAATCATTGGAACCATAATAAGTGCGAAAAGCTTTTTCAAAAACAGTCGGCAGACTTTTCGAGGACAATTCCATTGAATTCGGAAGGAAGTTTCTATCCGAATATCCGGAACTAAAGCAGTACAAAGCGAAACTCATCGGCAGAAAAGTCCTGCTCAGCAAAGACAAGGTATGCGAAGCTCAGCCTGTATTTCAGAAATCCGTACTAAGCGGACCTTCTGCTGCTGACAACGAAGACTATATCAGCTGCAGTGCGGCAGATTCTTATGTGCTGCATGAGATCGCTCAGCAAAATCATTTGGCAGCTGGTCTTGAGGCGATATTCGGCAAGGAAAGAGCCGCTCTTCTTCTTTCTCTTTCGATCTTTTTGGCTTCGAATCCTCAGTCGTCAGTCTTTGAGTTTAAATTTGGCAATTCTCAGGTTAGTGTGTCAGACCGATTGACCGCTGGGCGGCGTCTACAAGTGTTCTTTGAGCCAATCTCTGAGTCGGAGCTCACCGCCTTTCTGAGAAGTCGTCTTCATCACACAAAGCCTGAGTCAATTTATTGGTGTTTTCATACTAAGTCGGTGCTGTCCTACACAGAGCTGAATCGTCTGGCAGCTTCAGGCGGCTGCGGCGGACGCTTCGGATTGTCTCTGCTTAATTTGGTTGGCATGCATCGTTTCAGATGATTCCGGTGAACCTGTCTTCTACCGAGTTCTTGAAGATCATGTGAATGATCCTCTGGCAGCTGCGCAATTGCTTTCGACTGCTTCGGATTTGAGAACTTCTCATATTGACCTGGTTATAGACAGTGTTCTTACATCGCCTTCACAGCTTGATCGTCTATATGAACAGCATATAGGCTTTATATGCGGCTTTAACACCGATGAGAATATCTGTGAGAGCGCAGTAGACAGCTTAGCGCCTCAGCTCTCTTCCGACGGGCCTGACACGTTTCTTGCGGAATACGGAGTACAAGCAAAAACGTTAAAAACTTTCTGGCCGCATAGGGATAAGGAAACTCATAATCCAGAGAACGGTCCTCTTAATTTTCATGTTTATTTGGACCCGCTTCGTGCTGCCTGTGAAAAAGAAATACTGTTAAAAAGGCTAAGAGAGATAAAGGATAAGCTTGAGGAGAAAGTCGTCTTAAAAGACTCTGATAAAGGTTTGGTCAAGCGCTTCTTTATAAAAGATAAGCAAGGATGGCGCTATAGTCCGGAAAAATGGAAGGAAGAAGATCTTACCTTCGGCCTGCAGGTTCTAGCCTCTAACAAGGAGGTTTCAGATGGTAAAGCCCTCGACTTATATCTTCGGCCACTGCTGTCCAAAATAATTTGATTTTAAAACTTGCCATCTGGATTTATCAGGGTTTACGTCTGCCGGAGCCTAAATGGTGAAATCAACCCCCTCTCCAAGAAAATAGACAGCCCTGTGACGATTCCGGAGGACTCTCCCATTCCTGTATATCTGGCTTGTTAAGCCTATGTTCTAGCGATTTACAGGTCATAAGGTTTAACTTGAAGTATCTGGCTAATCTGCAAAACGTCCAGTTATACCTGGAACGGCGCCTCATTAGCTCCAGCAGAAGTATGGCAATGGCAGCTGTCCAAATCTGTGTCATAACTGCGTTCTCTGTTGTTCCTACGAACGATTTAATGACCAGATTCTGTTTTATGCGTTTAAAGAACATTTCAATTTGCCAACGGTCCTTATACAAGTCGGTAACTTCGGGAGCAGTTAACTCCTTGCTGTTGGTGAGGAACTCAAACCAACGATCGGTTTTTTCGCCATACCATTGGACCACTCTGAATCGCATATCTTCGCAATGCTTTCGTGCTTGAGTACCGGTAAAGCTCATCTCGTAGAGTCCCCATTTCTTATCAGGATCCTCTTGTATAAGACCTTTCCTCAAAGGTGTATGTACGGCATTATCTTTAAGGCGAGTTACAAAAGTTACGCCTTTTTCACTGAGCCTTTTAAACAGGCTGTAATCGTTGTAGCCTCGATCCATCACTACGATGGATCCCTTTGGAATATTTTCCAGAATGCTCTTTGCACCTTTAATGTCGCTTACTTTGGCCGGGGTCTCAGCAATGACCTCCGGTAAACATAGGTCGTTGTTCAAAAGCGTATGCAGCTTTATTCCGCCTTTTCTTCTGCGATGGTGCGCCCACTCAAACAAACGCAGACACAAGCTTATTGTCGTTGAATCCAGCGAATAAACGGGCTTTGTAAAACGTTCGCTAAGGCGCCCTTGGATTTCATGACGGAATTAATCCAGTAATACGTGATAGAAGTCCTCGTAAAGCTTGTAAGGACGATTCTGGTTAGCGTGGCTTAAAGTAGAGCGGCAGGCTGCTTTTGCTCCGATATGATTAAGTTTGCCTAGACTCGAAAAAAGACCGTCAGAAATTTCCCTGAGTGAGTCTGCCCCCGTCAGTTGGCAAAAAAGCATTGCAATAAATTGACTCCAGCTTGAGAAGCCTTTGGATGCCTTGTCTGACTGATGCTTGTTGACTAAATGTTGAAATTCAAGTTTGCAACCCATTGACTGGACAAGATGCGCAAACATGGATATGGTTGCTCTTTGCATGCCGAATCCTTCGATTTTTTATTGTTGGGAACTTTAAATTTATCGAAGATTCGGCATCTTTGAATCTAGACGTTCCGAAAAAATTTATTTTGGACAGTAGTGATCTTCAGCAGGAAGTTATTGAAAAAACTTTAATAACCTCAATGAAAAATGTTCCGACCAGTTCATGCTCAATGATGAAAGAGGGTTAGAAGGAAAAGTGTTTGTTTTATTCCTGAGTTTAATCCTCGTAATGAATCTGAAGAGGAGGCTGACGAGAGCCAGAAAATCAGAGAGATCGGACTCAGTATTAAAGTACTTGCCAGACGATACCTCTGAATTTATGAGGGTAGCTCTCGCATATCGAGCGATTGGAGGAGATCGCAGGTTAATGCAGGATAAATTCAGAGAAGCATTGAAATCTTTGCAAATCGACCTTCCTTAAGAACAACGGCGGGATGGGACTAAGAAATTTTGCGCAATTGCAAATTAGAAAAATTTTTGATGTTCCGGTAAATTGCAACGGCGAAGATGCTGCAGTTAATTCCGCAGACAATTAGTTCACGTCAGAGACGCTGTAGCTCAAGCGATTTGTTGAGGGGATAATCTGTTTCAGATAACAAAAAACCTCGCAACGCAATGATCTGCCTTGGGAGGTATCTGTTTTCTGCACCGAACATAATATTCGGGAGAAATGGCGCGCCAGGCAGGAGTCGAACCCACGACCACCTGGTTCGTAGCCAGGTACTCTATCCAGCTGAGCTACTGGCGCGCTGTTCGTTTAACAACGAGGTTTGGATTATACATAAAAAAATAATCTTTGCAAGTGGCTTCAATTTTTTTAAGTGCATCGCAGGGCGGGCGTTTGAAAAACCGTAAAATAATTATCTAACTCATTAAAAAGTCGGAAAAATCTGTTGACTTTTTTAAATATAAACGTATAATATATACGTTTATTAAATAAGACTGGGGGTTATCGATGAAGGCTGACGATTCGATCCTTGCGCTCATTCCCAAAGGATGCAGAGTTAATTGGAATGAAAAACAAAAACGGTTTTATGTCTTCAAATCTTCTTACTACTACAGCAAAGAAGCAAAACGTTCCAAAGAAAAAAGAGTGCAAGTAGGTACCGTCGTTGATGGAGTTTTTACCTACGCGAAAAGTTACCTGATGAGTCAAGAGCTCAAATCGTTGAAACGCGAGGCCGCGGAAACAAAAACAACTGTAGTAGAAAAGCCCCGTAAACTTGTTGATTCCGAAATAACAGACCTTCGTCAGAAGGGCAAGGTACAGTACCCTCTTGCCTATGTTTATTTGGCTGCTCTACTTTGCTCACTTTCCGGCCAGACCAATTGTGTTCAAATCGTAGACTATTGGAAAAATAACCGTCCTGCCCTCGAGTCAATCTTTGAAGACTTCCCAAAACAAGATATTTCTCATGACACGGTTCGCCGCCTTCTAATGCTTATTGATCCGGATCAGTTCCAAAGCTTCTATAGCAAACTGGGTAAGCCGCTCTTGCATAAATTTACCTCTAGGGTTGTTGCGGTTGACGGGCAGGCAGTTCGGGCCTCAAAAAACTCGACACAAAAGAACGGCAAGTACATTCTTACTTTCTACGATACGGATAATGGAATAGCTCTTGGACAAAAACTAATCGGAGAAAAACATAACGAAATAACCTACGCCGCCGACATGGTTGAAGGATTAGATTTAAGAGGCAGCATTGTCACGGCCGATGCTCTTCATACTCAAGAGAAATTTGCGGCAAAGCTGATTGAACAAGGCGCCGATTACTGCTTGGCCGTTAAACAGAACCAAAAAACTCTTTATTACGATATCCAGTTGTGCTTTGTCGATAGATTGGAAACTCGGACTTTAGAGATCGAGAAGATTGAACTGGGACACGGCCGAATAGAGACTCGTCGTATCTCGGTTTCACCGGGTAATACCCTAAAGGCAGATCATTTAAAGAAATGGATCGGCTTAGATGAAGGAACCATAATCAAGGCTACGACGGAGATTGTTGACAAAACAACCGGTCAAATTAGTTCCTTAGACAGGTATTTCATCTGTTCATTAAATTGGTTCAATACACACATTGCCGAACAATGCGCGAGGTCTGTACGGCGTCACTGGGGTATTGAAAATGATTTGCACTATGTCTTAGATGTAGATTTCTTTCAAGACAGAACTCAATGCAAGAACGCAAATTACCTACAAAATCGCACTCTTCTCCATAAATGGGCGCTAGGAGTAATTAGGCAGGCGCAGAAAGAGGAAGAAAACAACACGGGTAAAACAGCAAAGAGTGTTAAGCGATACATGGCACAATTCAATGCTCCCAGTATCGCTCTCGACGCTTTAACCAGGATTATTGGATAAAAGTTTCATGCGTACGCCCTGAGTGCGTTGAAAAATCTCTCACCGATCTAAGCATTTCAAGCGCCTGCTGAGAGGAATCAGACTATGATTTTGAAAACGGAGGAATTTATGGACAACAACATCTTATTTGGACGTACAGGTGCTGACGAAGGCTTCAAGGACGAAATTCTTCTGACAAACATGTCAAACCGTCACGGCTGCATCACCGGCGCAACAGGTACCGGTAAAACCGTTTCTCTTCAGGTGCTGGCTGAAGCATTCTCCAAGAAGGGCGTTCCGGTGTTCCTTGCCGATATCAAAGGCGATCTTTCTGGTATTGCCAGAGAGGCAGTCATTTCGGATAAGCTGCGGCAGCGGCTGGAAAAGCGCCATTTGGATGTACCCGTACCGGTCGCCTGCCCTGTAACCTTTTGGGATGTCTTCGGTGAGCAGGGCTTTCCGGTGCGAGCGACGATCAGCGATATGGGGCCCTTGCTCTTATCTCGTCTGCTGGGACTTAACGATACTCAGGAGGGCGTTTTAAACGCCGTATTTGCGATTGCTGACGACAACGGACTCCTTCTGCTGGACCTAAAAGATCTGCGCTCTATGCTTCAGTTCGTCGGGGAGAATGCGGCTCAGTTCAAAACCAAGTACGGCAATATCTCCGCCGCATCAATAGGAGCGATTCAAAGAGGCCTCCTGACTCTTGAAAAGCAGGGCGCTGATAAGTTCTTCGGCGAACCGATGCTTGATATCCACGACTTAATGCAGACAGTGGACGGTAAAGGAGTTGTGAATATTCTGGCAGCAGATAAGCTGATGCAATCTCCGAAGCTTTATGCAACATTCCTTTTGTGGATCCTAAGCGAACTTTACGAAAACCTGCCCGAGGTCGGAGATCTGGATAAACCGAAGTTGGTATTTTTCTTTGACGAAGCGCACATGCTCTTTAGTGATGCGCCTCAGGTGCTGACCGATAAGGTTGAACAGGTTGTTCGCCTGGTGCGTTCTAAGGGTGTAGGCGTCTTTTTTGTGACGCAGAGCCCTGCAGATATTCCCGAGAAGATCCTTGGTCAGTTGGGCAACCGTGTTCAGCATGCGCTGCGCGCATTTACACCTAGAGATCAAAAAGCGGTGAAAACTGTTGCGGAAACAATGAGGCCTAATCCAAATATCAACATTGCTCAGGCAATTCAGGAGTTGGGTGTGGGAGAAGCTTTGATAAGCTTTTTGGATGCTTCCGGCACACCGGGAATTACTCAGAGAGTTTGGGTAAATGCACCGGGAAGCCAGATCGGACCGATCACGCCGGAAGAACGAAAGGCTTTTATGGATACATCCATTGTGAAAGGGGTCTACGAGAACGCTGTTGATAGAGAAAGCGCGTTTGAAATATTAAGGGATCGAGGAACTCAGGCAGCTTCTACGGGCAGTACGGCGGCCTCGCCGACAAACGGAACCGGCGCTCCTGACAGCGCAGAAGGAAACGGTGTGACCGATGTCCTGCTCGGTAAGATGAAAGACATACTTCTTGGCTCAACCGGCCCCCGCGGAGGCCATAGAGAAGGAATACTTGAGAAGGTTGTTCGCCAAAGCGGTGAACGGATGCTTAGAGGTATTCTTGGTTCACTTTTGAAAAAGTAAGTCGCAAAACCGATGCACAGGCGGCCTTACATAGGCCGCTTAACTTTTATTCGTTTGAAAAGGACAGAGCCGAAGAGAGAGGCTTCGGCTTGAGCCCGGAAGGACTTCCGGGCCGCGGATTGGATTCTGTAGATACAAAAAAAGCAAGCATTAGGCTCGCAAAAAATTGGAGCGGGAGACGAGTCTCGAACTCGCGACCTCAACCTTGGCAAGGTTGCGCTCTACCAACTGAGCTACTCCCG
>NZ_CALPCV010000046.1:0-9611 GCF_943193095.1 Parasutterella muris
TTTCATTAGTGTAGATATCTGTTCTTCAACTTTCATTGTTGACTCCCTAAGTAGTCAACTTTTTTCAGGACAAGACACGGTTAGAAGCCAATTTTTTACTGCCGCTTTTCAATGAAAACACCCTGAGGCTTTTATCAATTTAAATTAACAGGCAGACTAAAGGAATCACCTGCTTTTAAGGATCCGCCTTTGCGGTTGAAACTTGCCTATACGCAAAGAAAGACGGACACACGACGCATCATCCGGAACGTCAGTGAAAACGACTTCCAAATACTGCCAATCGATAGTAAGTGAACTGATTCAAACGAAAACTGAGTTGTCTCTGCATTATCCTGTAACCTCCAACGAACAAAGGAGAAAAAATGCCTTATGTCAATATAAAAGTCACCGGCGACGAAGAAGCTCCGACAAAAGAGCAGAAACAAAAACTTATCGAAGGCGTTACCAAACTCATTGGCGACGTTCTCGGCAAAAATACTTCAAATCTGGTTGTCGTCATTGAAGAAATTCCAATGGACAATTACGGGATTGGAGGTCTTACTGTTCGAGAACGGAGAAAGAGTAAGAAATAACGAGGCAATATTTTTTTCGCTCGCATTAGGCAGACCCGAAGCAGCTCTGCCCTAGGGTTTCTTCGTCCTTTAAATTAAATAACCCCTTATTCCTTTGTAACAATACATAGCAGTTTGTTCTTTTTGGACGACCGAGAACTGCCTATCAGTCTTCTGCCAATTATCTTTCTTCACATTGATTTTTTGTAGGGAGAAAGAAATTGAAACTTATTGATATCAAGTCTCCGAAAGATATTAAAAACCTCAGCATCGACGAGTTAAAGGATTTAGCCTCTCAAATGCGCAGTGCCATTGTCAATTACACATCCACAATCGGCGGCCATGTCGGGCCAAACCTCGGCGATGTGGAAGCGCTCATTGCACTTCACTATGTATTTGACGCTCCGAAAGACAAACTCGTCATTGATGTTTCGCATCAAGACTTTGTCCATAAGATGCTGACCGGTAGAGCCAAGTATTATTTGGAGAAGGATAAGTTCCGCGACATCGGAGAATTTACCGATCCAAAAGAAAGTCCGGAGTATGACCTCTTTTACGCCGGCCACACTTCTCCCTCAATCAGCCTAAGTTTCGGTTTAGCTAAAGCAAGAGCACTCAAAAAACAAAGCTGCAATATCGTCGCCTTTATCGGTGACGGTTCACTCAGCGGCGGTGTCGCGTTTGAAGGCCTGGACGCTGCAGGGAAACTGAACAGCAACTTTATTGTCATCGTCAACGACAATCAGATGGCCATCGCCGAGAATCACGGAAGTCTCTATGACAACCTTCAGGAGCTGAGAGAAACGAACGGTCAGAGCTCGAACAACTTCTTTAAGACTCTTGGCTACGACTACGTTTACGTCCGTGACGGCAATAACTTAGAAGCTCTCATTAAGGCTTATAAGAAAGTCAAGGACTCTCATAAACCGGTCGTCGTTCACATTAACACTCAGAAAGGTCTCGGCTATAAGCCCGCGGAAGCGCTCCGCGAAGAATTCCACTTCTCCGCTCCGTACGACGTCGCAGACGGAGAGCCGCTTGTACAGTCCAACAGCCCGGACTACATCACCGTCACCCGCGATTACCTCCTTCAGAAGGTAAAAGAAGATCCGACACTTCTCATTATTTCTTCGGCAACCCCTGAAGTATTCGGATTCATGGAAAAAGAACGCAAGGAATGCGGTGAACAATACATCGACGTTGCGATCGCGGAGCAGACCGGTGTATCCACAATGGCCGGCGCGGCCCGCGCAGGCGCAAAGGTGATCTACCCGGTCGCCGCCACATTCCTTCAAAGAGCTTATGACCAACTGGAACAGGACTGGGCAATGAATGATTCTCCTGCCGTCATGCCTGTATTGCACACCGGCATCAGAGGACTCACCGATTTAACCCACTTGGGCTTTTGGGACATCCCGATGATTGCCTCTATTCCGAACATTGTTTATCTTGCACCGACAAACGCGGAAGAGTACAAGGCAATGATGGACTGGGCATTAAGCAAAAATCAGCATAAAGTTGCGATTCGAGTACCGACTTATAGCTTTGAACTCGCAGACGGATCTGTAGATACCGACTACAGCGATCTGAACAAATTTAAGGTCGTCCGCAGCGGCAAAGATGTCGCGATCATCGCTGCCGGTGACTTCTTTGTTAAAGGCAGACAGATAGCGGATGAACTGGCCAAGAAAGGTATTCAAGCCACACTCATCAACCCGCGCTTTGTCTCCGGCGTTGATGAAGAACTCATTCTTTCTCTGGAAAAAGACCACAAACTTATCGTCACACTCGAGGACGGAAGCATTGAGGGCGGCTTTGGCGGTCGAGTCGCACAAACAGCGGCTCCTACCTCTATGAGATGCCTGACATACGGATTAAAGAAAGAATTTGTCGATCGCTACAATCCGGACGAACTGGAAGAAAAATATGGCTTGACCGTTCCTCAGATCGTCTCTGACATTGAAAATATTCTGAAGTAATCGGAATAGTTAAACTTTGTGTACGGCGCATTTCTCAGGGGGTGCGCCGTTTTTGTCTTCATGATTTAATATGCATCTTCCATCAACCTAATGTAAAACATCATGATTTCCTTCTGCATACCGACAAAATTTCTCTTTGGAGCCGGTGCTCTGAAACAGCTTCACAAACAACAACTGCCGGGTAAAAAAACGCTTATCGTCATTACGCAGGGGAAATCGGCAAGAAAGCACGGATATCTGGCCGAACTCGAAAAGCAGCTTGATCTTGCCGGAGTCGAACACATGGTTTATGACGGTATTCGTCCGAACCCGACTAAGGACAGCATCATGGAAGCGGCTGCCGCTGCCCGCAGAGAGAACTGTGATTTCATTACAGCGCTTGGCGGGGGCTCTCCTATGGATAGTGCGAAAGTCATTGCGGTGATGGCTACCAACCCCGGTGACCTTTGGGATTACTGCGTCAAAGGAACCGGAAAAGGTCTTCCTATCCAGAATCAGCCTCTTCCGATTGTATGCGTCACCACCACTGCCGGCACAGGTTCTGAGGCAGACGGAGGCGCGGTTATCAGCAACACTGAAACCTGCGAGAAGTATGGCATCGGTGATCCGCGCATGTTCCCGACGCTTTCTGTTGTTGACCCTGAACTAATGCTTTCTGTACCACCGGCGCAAACAGCGTATCAGGGACTTGATACATTCTTCCATTTAGCCGAAGGCTATATTTCCAGAACATCCAATCTCTTCAACCAGATGTTTGCTCTGACCGGAATTGAGAACGTCTCCAAATATTTAGCGATTTCGATTAAGGACGGTACAAACCTCGAGGCTCGCGAGCATATGGCTTTTGCCAACACACTCGGCGGATTTGTTATGGCGACGGGTCGTCTCACCAGCGAGCATGCTATGGAGCATGTGCTGAGCGCGCACTATCCTTCTCTGCCTCACGGTGCGGGACTCATCTTATTATGCCGCGCCTACTTCGGCCACTTCATCAGCTGCGGCGCTGTCCCGGAAAAATTCATCAAAATGGCTCAGGCTATGGGGATAAAAGACGCGAATAAGCCTGAAGACTTTCTGACAGCCTTGGAGGATCTTCTTAAGGACTGCGGCGTCGCTGATCTGAAGATGAGTGATTTCGGAATCAAAGCTAATGAAATGGAACAATTCGGAATCGAAGCGAAAACGGTCACTCCGGAAATGTTCGCCAATGACCCGGCAGAAATGACAAAGGAAGACTGTATTGAAATCTACAGAAAGTCTTACCGCTGATTCCGCGGATTTAGACAGAAACAATTTAGGGCCGCTTCTATAACAATTAGAGCAACTCTTAAAACCGCAAAACTTCCCGCACCTGATACGACGTTAGCGCGGGAAGTTTTGTTTTTGTCTGCGCTTTCTTCCATTGAGAAAGCGTCTTCAAGTTTTACATGCTAGTTGGCTTCAGCAGCGTTTTTGCCGGCAATGCGGCCGGAAAGCAAGTCGATCGCATTTTCATCCGGATAGCGCAGTTTATTCTGAACCAGCCAATATGTAGATCCCGGCCGCGCGAACACCGCCTTTGAAAGAACATCTCGAGCTGCGCCATCGTTAACGAAACGATCGCCTTTTTATCTTCTGCTGTCAGCGTTCTGTCCAAGACACCGATCGCTAAGTCTTGCGCCAATACCAACCCGGAAGGAAGGAAAAGGGAAAGTACGAAAAAACAACAGACAAAATAATGTGCTTTTTCATACTTTCCATAGTGTTTCGTCAGCCCGATTTATTTGGCAAAGCTCTTTAGGCTCTCGCCTGTCATACGGCAGATACGCCAATCCGGCATAACAACCGCGCCGATTTTTTGGTAGAAATTAATCGCCGGCTGGTTCCAATCCAAGACACTCCATTCAAAGCGGCCGCATCCTTTCTCTACCGCAGTCTTCGCTAAAAACTGCATGATTCGCTTCCCGTAGCCTTTGCCTCGGAACTGCGGCACAACAAATAAATCCTCGAGATAAAGACCGCGTCTGCTTAAAAAGGTGGAGTAGTTAAAGAAATACAGCGCAAATCCCACCGGAATCTCATCACCTAACTCATCCAATTCCCAAGCGATGACAGAGTAACAATCCGGCTTTTCGGAAAAAAGCGACTTTTCAAGAAGCTCAACGGTAGCCACACACTGATCTTCTAATTTTTCATATTTGGCCAATCCGCGAATTAAGTCCAAAATAATCGGACAGTCCTCTTTTCTGGCCGGTTTAATTAAAAACTGAGACATCCTTACACTTCCTGTTTAGTTTTGCGGAGCTGGCGACGATTGTGTCGGCGCGTCTGCCTTCTTACAGAATCCTTTATACAGCACAGACATTGTGCTTTTATCGACGATCGGTCTCATCTTGCGATCAAATTGCTGCTGTTTAACTTTAGCGCCCTTCCCGTCTGCTTCAGCGTAGGCCGCAATCGCTAAAGGCGCATACTGATTCTGTGCGCAGTCAATGACATATTGAATTTTGGAAGATTTTGAATCAGGAATGAATCCGCGATTCTGCATCGTCCAAAAATAGACCTCGTCGCCTTTTCTGCGTATGCCGGTCTTGATCACGTAAAACTCGTCAGCAATTTTGATTAAGTTCTGTCGGCCAATAACTGGTGGAATAAAAATAGGCATTGGGGCAGCAGAGCCCGACTGAGTATTGTTTAGATTACGAACCGCAGGCGATGAAGACCGGTAGGTCGGTCTCGGATAGGTTCTCTGAGGAACGGCTGCAGGTCGTGACGGTCAATGGTTGTGCGTCCTCCAAGCCTTGCCGCTTCGCAGTCTGCAGCAACAGTAAATAAGAAGAGCACAGAACAAAGCATTGGAATGGTTCTTTTCATATATTCTCCTTGTTTCTTGAAATTATGCGCTTTCGGATTCCCTGCTTTGCGATTTTTCGCGAACTCAAGGAAAACCATAAGGGAAAAGCACCTCTTCAATTGAATGAAGAGGTGCTTTTAGTCTTATACAAATCAGCGAGAGGGATTAGTACTCAAAAGTTCCTTTTTTGAGGATTTCACCATTGCGCATCATGGCAGCACCCTTAGCGAATACATCCTTGAGCTCCCAGTTCTGATCAAAGAGGCAGAAGTCTGCGCTTGCGCCGCACTTAACTTCACCTTTGCCTCTAAGTTCGAGCCCCTGCGCCACATTGCGAGTCAGCAGCGGAAGAACTTTCTGAACTTCATGTCCTCTTGAAATCAGTTTCTTGAGGTCACGCAGGTTACAGGCCACTCCGCCGATACCAAGACCTACCATTTCGCCTTTCTCGTTAAATCTTGGAACAGAACCGTGTCCATCGGAACTCATGGTGATAAGCGACTGATCAACACCGGCGTCCCAAGCCGCTTCAACTGCATCTGCCGGGCTTTCAAAGGCACATGAACCACCCGTTGTAATATCGATGCGGCCGCCGCGTTTACCAAATTCCAGCGCTTTACCAAAGACATACTTGTCTCGAGCGCAGTGCGTCGGACGGATATGACGGATCGGGAATCCGCGGTTCACAATGTCCTCAAACATTTCAAATGCGCCAGGAACATTGCCAAGATGGATATGAAGTACTCCGATTTTTCCTGCGATCATTCCGCCAACGCGGATCTGGGTGAGAAGATCCAGGACCTGCTGTGTTGTCGGGAAAGAGGAACGGTGATCACCGAGCGCGATTTTCACGCCTAAAACTTCGTGAACCATCAGAAGATCGTTTTTCACGCTTCCTGTAAGCGTTGTCGGCGGATAGGCATAGTTACTTGTGTACATCCAAGCAGAAACCCCTTCGTCAGTAAGGGCCTGGACTTTTGCCAAAAGATTGGGAATGGAACGGGAAACGCTGTCCGTTCCGGAAACTCCGACAAGACTGGTTGTACCGCATTCAACGAGTTCAGACAGTACGATTTCCGGTGTGCGGCTCTTCGGACCGCCCTCTCCGCCTCCGCCGGTAACATGAATATGCTGATCAATGAAGCCCGGCGTCATGATCATGCCTTTGGCATCAACCATTTCGAGATCGGGGAGTACAACGGTGAGATCTTTGCCAATCGCGGCGACTTTGTCGTTGACAACGAGTACATCTTGGACGCCCATGTCGTCCGGATTGTAGAGATGAGCATTTTTAATAAGGTAAGCCATGTTTCATGTCTCCTAGAGGAAAATAAGGCTGCTTGCCACAGACACAACAACCGCGATGATCATCACGGGAATTGTTCTGCGGATCAAATCAATCGGTGTCAGGCCCGTAATGCCAGAAACCGCAATGATCACACCGGCGATCGGGCTCATAGTTCGTGCGATACCGGCAGAAAGCTGAACCGGCACAACGAGCGCCAGAGTCGGAATACCAACAGAGGAAGCCGCTTCAGGGAGCAGCGGAGAGAAAGCGAAGAATGCCGCATTTCCGGATCCGGTCACAATCGCAGCAACAATCATGATGACAAGCATCACAAGAAGCATGATGACTAAACCCGCGTTCTGCATAGAAGCAGCCGCCTGAATCATTGTTGAGATACCGCCGATTTTATTGAGGCCCAGCGCAAAGAGCTCCGCACAGACAATCAGGCTGACTGTGGAAGTAAATACTTTGCCCATGCCTTCGAAGATTGCCTGAGAATCTTTGCAGCACTGCTTGAAGTCGCGGCGCGTCAGGATATCAATAACCAGTGTGATGATTAAAGAGACGATGATGGCTGTGACAAGACTCAGCTTAATGCCTTTGTAGACCAGCGGAGAGAAGATGACGAGCAGGAAGAGAGGAAGCATCGGAAGAATCGCGTAGTAAGCGGGACCGGCACCTTCAAGAGCCTTATCAACATCCATTGTGCTTTCAGGGCCGTTCTCAGCATTGGCCTTGGCTCCTTCTCTCCGGTCAAACCAGCGCTGAACAAAGAAGTGACCGATCGCAACGGAGGCAATCGTGCACAGCGCAACCGGACCCTGACCCTGAATGAAATATGTAACTACGTCCATTCCGCACAGATCCGCAGCACGCATCGCATTGGAGCTCGACGGTCCGAGGTCCAAACAGCATGTCGTTGCGATAACCGCGGCGGCCGAGGTTCTGGATACGCCGAGCGCAACAAGGAGCGGATAGACGGAAGCCATTAAAAGGAGTCCGAGGCCGACAGCAGAGTTAACAAAGAGCGCGATGAACTGACCTACAACATAAGTGAGTGCCAGCAGAACATAAGGGGAGCGAATCGCCTGGAGCGGTTTAACGCAGAGTTTTACCAGAGATTTGCTCGCGCCGATGCGGTCCATGTACACCGCAAAACCGGCAATCGCCATAATGTTCAGGCCAAGACCGGGCAGGCGCCCTTTCATTAAATCGGTAAACGCCTGTGCGACGTCAAAAGCAAAGAAGTGTGTTGAATTCTTTGCCGCAACCGGAGCTACACCAGTGAAATACGCAATGAAAAGCAGAACTAAACCAATCAGCAAAAGAATGATCGGCGGATAATAATTTTTTATGACAAAGTAAGCCACTAAGCCAATGGCTGCCAAAGTCAAAATAACTCCTAACATGAGTAATCTCCTTGTAGTTTGAGGATTGAGGCACTTTTAATCCTACACCGATACCAAGTCTTAGGTATTGATATTTATCAAAAGGCACTCAAATCATAATCCATTAAATAATTGATAGAAAGAATAGTATTTTCAATACTATTAAGTTAAATCAATAACTAATTAACGGTATTTAATTCTTAATTAAATCAAAATTTATAGTATTTATACCTAGTTTCTGATAGAATAAAAGGCAAGTAAATACTCTTGAAGTTAAGCATCCGTCGATGGCTAGGTTCTTCGGCGGATTTTATTTCGAGTTCCGCCCCGCCTGCGCCAGAAGCCAAGCGGCCAGATCATTCAGTTCTCCGCTTTTCATTTCGTGCTTCATTTGATCGTAAATTCTGAAGTCGGTCTGAATGCAGTGTCGGCGAAGAAGCTGATTATCTATCTGCGCTTTTATTCCCGGGATCAGCGGATCAGCGTTTCCGACAGCAATAAATACCGGTATCTCCAAACCAGAAAATCTTTGTTCAGAAACATCGGCAATCAGAGAGGAAAGGGAAAAAACGCCTCCAATTCGATCAGATCCAGTTAAGACGGCGTCTGCAGCAATCAAGCCGCCTTGGGAAAATCCGCCAACAAATATATGACCGGGCTTCACGCCTCCAGTGATAAGACTATGGATAAGAGACTGCGTAAACTTTGAACTGCGAAGAATCCCTTCTCCGTCCTGATCCTTGGTTAAGTCTTGATTCCTAATATCGAACCATGCAGGCACCGAAGAGGCGGAGAGTGTGAGTTTGACTGTGGGCGCCGTTGGAAGAATGAAACGCCAGCTGTCGCCTAATTTCCGCAAGAGATATTCAGCAACCGGAAGAAACGATTTACCGGTGGAAGAGAGACCATGAAGGAAGATGACGATGAATTCAGCGTCCTTTCTGCCCAGCTCTGTGATTTCTCCGCAGTTAACTAATCCCTCCGCCATTATTCCTCCGCCTGAGTGTTTTATACGAGATAATTCCAATAGCCAGTCAGCAGCTTTACCAGCTCTTCGTCAGCTAAAATGCACAGTATCACATCATAAAAAACCAGATGGCTAGGAGCACATAATGTTTGTTGTTTTCACTGACGGAAAAATCCTCAATCTCAATCAAACCGTATTGATCGAACCGCAGCACGGAACAAGCGAAGTTCGTTTCCGCCTTTCGAACGGTCCGGATATTTCCATTCCTATGGATGAAGAGCAGTATCACGCCCTGGTCTTGTCTCTGCAGCATAACGATCCGATTCATCATGTTCTCCCGAACAAGAAAGAAGCTAAAAAATCTTCCTTGGATTTCCGAGATTTTCCCTCTGTTCTCGAAGGTGAAAACTCTCCGGTCTAGTTGATTGAACTTTCGGACAAATTGCGGCCGGAGCGCCGCAATTTTTTTTGCATAAAACGGGAAAAACCTGTCATATTGAGAACGTACAAGGCCTGGCGGTCAAATAAAAATCCTGAATTCCGTGCCCTCTAGGTGATAAATCTTGGAGGCACGGCTATCTTCAGAGCTTCCATCGTCGCTCTTA
>NZ_CALPCV010000047.1:0-7419 GCF_943193095.1 Parasutterella muris
GTATTTCTTGCGAAAGTAGGTAGTCTCCGGGCTCTCCATTCTTAAAACCTCTTGCTGCGAATGCGGTGAGAGGTTTTTTCATTTCTGGTTTAAATCTGAATGCATAAATAATCCGAAAAAACCCTTATATTTAGGATAATTTATCGAATTTATTGCTCTTCTTGAGAATTAATAATTAATCTATTTAAATCATTTGGTTGACCTATTAATAATTCGTAAGTTAACAATAGTAAGCTAAGCATTAACCCTGAATAAAAAAATAATATATCGACGAAACGTAAATAAAAGTGTATCTTTGTGTTCGCTCTAAAAACTTAAATCAGGAGATATCAAGATGGCTCAGGCCCCCGAATTCAAATACGCCCCTATGTTCCAGATCGAAAAAGATGATACCGAGTACTATCATCTCTCCAGTGAATATGTCTCTCTGGGCGAATTTGAAGGTCAAGAAATTCTTAAAGTTGAACCGGAAGCACTCACAATGCTTATTGAAAGAGCTTTCACTGATGTCAACTTTATGCTGCGTCGCTCCCATAATGAATGCGTCGCAAAGATTCTGAAAGACCCGGAATCCTCTGAAAACGATAAATATGTCGCTTTGACAATGCTTCGCAACGCTGAGATTTCTGCTAAACGCGTCCTTCCGATCTGCCAGGATACCGGCACTGCAATCATTCATGGCGAAAAAGGTCAGCGCGTTTGGACCAATTTTGAAGACGAAGAAGCAATTGCCCGCGGTGTTTACAACACCTACACACAGAACGCGCTTCGTTATTCTCAGAATGCCCCGCTTTCTCTCTATAAAGAAATCAATACCCGCTGCAATCTTCCCGCTCAGATCGATATCGAAGCCACTCAGGGCGAAGAATACCGCTTCCTGTGCGTAGTTAAGGGCGGCGGTTCTGCCAACAAGTCTTATCTCTTCCAGAAGACTAAGGCAATTCTTAATCCGAAAGCTTTGATCCCCTTCCTCTTCGAACAGATCAAGGGTCTTGGTACAGCTGCTTGCCCGCCTTACCATATCGCTGTCGTGATTGGCGGTACTTCTGCAGAAAAGACAATGCTGACTGTGAAGCTTGCTTCTACTAAGTACTACGACAACCTGCCGACAACCGGCGACGAAACAGGCCGCGCTTTCCGTGATGTTGAGCTCGAAAACAAACTGCTTGAACTTGCTAACAGCATCGGCTTAGGCGCTCAGTTCGGCGGCAAGTATCTTGCTCACGATGTTCGCGTTGTTCGCCTGCCGCGTCACGGCGCCAGCTGCCCGATCGGTATCGGCGTCAGCTGCTCTGCCGACCGTAACGTCAAGTGCAAGATCAATAGAGAAGGCCTCTGGATTGAACAGCTCGATACGAACCCGGGTGAACTGATCCCTGAAGAATACAGAACTAAGGGCGAAGGCGAGACTGTTAAGATCGATCTGAATCAGCCGATGGAACAGATTCGTGCCGAACTGTCTAAGTATCCGGTTTCTACACGCGTTTCTCTGACCGGCAAGATCATTGTGGCTCGCGACATCGCGCACGCCAAACTTCAGGAACGTCTGGATAAGGGTGAACCCCTGCCTGACTACATTAAAGATCATCCGGTTCTCTACGCAGGTCCCGCAAAAACTCCCGAAGGCTATGCCTGCGGCTCAATGGGCCCGACAACAGCTAACCGTATGGATCCTTATGCTGATCCGTTCATGGCTGCCGGCGGTTCCTTCGTTATGATCGCTAAGGGCAATCGTACTGACGTAGTTACCGAAGCCTGTAAGAAACACGGCGGCTTCTATCTTGGAACGATCGGCGGTGTTGCCGCGGACCTCGCAGAAGAAGCTATCCGCAGCATTAAGTGTATTGAGTATCCTGAACTCGGTATGGAAGCGGTTTACGAAATTGAAGTGGAAGATTTCCCGGCATTCATCCTGGTCGATGACAAGGGCAACGACTTCTTCAAACAGCTCAAGCCCCTGCACCCGATTAATCTCGTCGACTAATACTCGTCTTTGAGAACGGCCCGGCAAATTGCCGGGCTTTTTATTTATGCAAACGGCTAAAATTTTCTCTCCCGGAAGCTGTTGCATAGGTATCCGTATTTTTGTACAAATAGATAAAAACATAAGGCAGAGCAGAATGAATACAGAAACAGGAAAATTAAAAAAGATTTTTTCTCTATGGAGAGATATTGAGTGTCTGACCCCGTTCGAAATTCACGAAAATGATTTTGAATCTCTGCTGGACCCGAATAATTCTGCACATTCACCGCGCAGTTCTATTTTTAAATGGGACGAAAAAAACAACCGCGGCCGAACTGCCTTTCAGCACGAACTTAATAAGTCGCCGGTCGGCACAGATACGGCAGAACACATCACGGTCTATACGATCTGTGCAGGAGTGATTCCGACAGAACTCTACGTCAAACGGGTAGAAGAACTCCTGCGCAAACTGCGTCCTGACTGTTCAGAGTTTCTAAAAGACTATTCTTACGAACAGATGCGCAGTAACGGACGCATCGCGCTCGGCGGATTTCGCGTAAATCACTTTGGAAAATTCGTCCCGGATTCAATTCATATTTCCCGCTTTTGCTTATTTGATTGAACTTTCAAGAATGGTGAAGGACAGGGAAAAGATCGCGGATCCCGTTTCTCAGGCCGTGTCCGTTGCGATTTCAATCCAAAGCAGGTTTTGGCCCGAACTGGATACGTCAATATCTTCTGCGGAGGACGCGCAGGCGGAGCTCCCTGACTCAAAAATTCTTTATCAGATGAAGTGCAGACGGATGAAAGGCGCAAAAACTCGAGATGGAAAATCGAGAAGGATCATGCAGCTGAATGATCTTAGTCCCAGCCTTCCAATCTTTGATGCAAACATCGTCGACGAAATCGTGAAATTTTTGCTTAAAGAAGCAGAGCTGGATGTACCGTATGAAATTTGGGTGGCTAAACAGTTTCAGGTTTCAACTCAGCCCGCACCTATGCCTTTCATGAATTCGCCGTATGTAGTGGAGATAGAAAGAATCCTTGCGCTGCTTAAAGATAACTTTGCAAGCCCGGAAGATATTCTGAGCAAAATCACTTACAGTATCTTGGACGATTCTCCCGGTCCGGATCGCAAAGATATTCTGACTTCTCCCAAAGCATTTGCCGATTTGGCAAACCCTAAGCACTTTAATCTCGGACGCTGGCCAAATCTCATTCAGCACTATTTAGTTCCTCTGCAGCAGGCGGCAGTTGAAGCGATTTGTTCCTGTGATGATTATTCGCCGGTCGTTTCAATTAGCGGACCTCCGGGTACCGGCAAGACAGAAATAGTGAAAGAGCTTGTCGCTGATGTAGTGGTCAGAAGAGCGTTCGTGCTCAGCAAAATTAAAAAAATCGGAGTTGAAGAATTATTTGACGATATCGCCGAAGGGCTGGCTCTCAAGTCGGAATTTTCAGAAGACTTCTCAATTATTGTTGCCTCCAACAACAATAACGCGGTTGAAAATATTACGAAGGAACTGCCTTATTCGTACGGATTTGAAAGGCAGACGTTTTATTTTCCGGAACTCGCTGATGAGTTAAATCACACGGAAGGCGCTTGGGGACTGATCTCTGCCGCTTTGGGAAAAGGCATAAACTGGCAGCGGTTTTATAAAACACTTTTTAGACGGAAGACGCTCGATTCGAACGGAACTAAGGTAAAAAAAACTTATCTCGAAGGATATCTGTTAGAGCAAAGAGATCAGGAAGGCGGTCAGGTTGCTGTTGAAAAGAAATGGGAGGAGCAGCGTGCAAATTTCAAAAAACTTCTTGGAGAAACAGTTTCTCTGCTTAAACAGCAGGACAGCATTTATAAGAATCAGCGTAAAGATCTGCCTGAGAGCGTCTCACAGAAGGTTCAGCAGCGCAGAAGCGGTCTATTGGACCAAATCTTTGCAGACGGTTTAGAAGACGAAGATGCACAGCCAATATCGTTGTTTGATTTTTCGACGCGGGGTGTAAAGGAAATCAACCATGAAAAACGCCTGTATTCGACTAAGGAAATTGATATCACGAGAACAGAGCTCTTTTTGAGCGCGCTTGAGCTTCATCGTCTGACCATTCTTATTCATGCGAAGCGTTTTGTTCGAGCGATCGAGACCTGCAGTCTAGCATCGATGAGGAATGTCTCTTCGGTTTATCGAGCTCAAATGCTCGGGACGATTACGTTTTTAGTTCCTGTTATTTCTACGACGTTTGCCGCGTCAGTCATTCGCTTTGGATGCTGTACAAAGAAAACGCTTCCGTGGGTTGTGATTGATGAAGCTTCTCAGGCTTCGCCTCAGTCGGCACTTTGTCTTATGCAGAGAGCAAAACGGCTTATTGTGATTGGAGATACGCGTCAGCTTCCGCCGGTTGTTTCGCTTCCGCTCCCGATCATCGAGATGCTCATTGGAAAGGATAAATACTACGAACGATGGATATCACCGTATTGCAGCCTCCAAACTCTTGCGGATAATACTCAGGAGTACGGGACATGGTTTAGAAATTTCTCCGGCGGGAAAGAATGGACCGGACTTCCGCTGCGAGTACAGAGAAGGTCGATCAGACCGATGTTTAGAATTTCCAATGCTCTGTCATACTCCGGACAAATGTCTCTTCCCGGTCATTTGGAAGAAAAATTCAAAAAAGGGAAATTTATCCGTAGTTTTTGGCTTGATGTCTCGCCTCAGTCTCCAAGCGACAGCAACTGTATTCCGGAGGAGATGGAAGCGGCGTCGCAACTGCTTGACTGGCTGGATAATGAGCTTGGCCGGACGGCTTTCTTTAATCGCGATTCCGAACCCAAAACGCTGATGATTTGTACGCCGTTTAGGGCAGTATCGGGTGCTCTGAAAGCTTCCGGGCTTACAAAGAATCGTATGAACTTTACGATAGAGAAGATTGGAACGATCCATACGATGCAGGGGCGTCAGGCAGATGTCGTAATTTTTATTTTAGGTTCGCGAAACGGCAAAGCCGGTTACTACGCAAGGAGCTGGGTCTGTGAACCGCCTAATCTGTTGAATGTAGCCGTAAGCCGTGCCAGAGAAACACTTATCGTTATTGGAAATTACGAAGACTGGCATTCTTTTATGCCGATGGGCACGGTAATTGACGCCCTGGAGCAGGATGGACTCGGTATTTTGACGGAATTACCGATAAATGGTTAACAAGTAGATACAATAACGAGAAATTAGGATGCGGCGCGAATTGCACAGCCAGGTCCGACAAGTCTCATGGAACTACTAGTATGGATTCAGTGTTTTGGATTGTGATAGCGGCGATGGTTTTAATCGTCGTTCTCTTACGCTTTAAAGTTATTATCGGCTTATCGATTCTCTCGGGCGGCCTTTTGATCTGGCTGTTTGAGTCGAGATCGCTGGAAATGCTTTGGAAGGCGATGCAGCAGACGCTGGTGATGCCGAGAACATGGGACCTAGTCCTGTGTTTGTATTTTGTGATGTGTCTTGAGGTTGAACTGAGAAAGAGCGGATCGCTGCATGGAATGGTCGTCACGATGCGCAATATTTTCTCCAGCAATAAAGTGACGCTTGCGTTTATGCCGGCATTTTTAGGCTTGCTGCCTTCCCTTGGAGGCGCGCGTTTCTCCGCTCCGATTGTGAAGGAGGCGAGCGAAGGCATTGCCGTAGATGACGAAGAAAAGAGCGCTATTAATCTTTGGTTCCGTCATATTTTTGAATTTTCCAACCCTCTGATGCCCGGCGTCATTCTTGCCTGCGGTATTGCGAACGTCACAATTTCGGATCTGATCACACACGTCGGCTGGGTTACGATTCTGTGTTTTGTTCTGGGTTGGATTGTTTTGATTCGTCCGCTCAGAATTACCGATCCGGAAAAAGCCACCAACACGACAAACGATCACTCCATAGATTGGAAGAGTTTGTTCCTCGCTTTTGGCCCTATCATCGCTAGCTTTGTTCTGATTGTCGCCTTTAATATGCAGGCGGCTCTTGCGATGGGATTGGTCGTAGTCGGTTTCATTCCGCTTTATTTCCTTTTCAAGCGTCAGATTCCTATTCTCAGTGTATTTACAGAGAGTTTGGACAAAAAGCTTTTCTTTAATGTGATCTGTATTCTGTATTTCATTCAGCTGTTGACCGTCATTGGAACACTGGATGAAATTGTGAATGCGTTTAATCATTCGAGTCTTCCGGCTCCTGCCATTGTTGCCTGTCTGGCCTTCATTTTTGGTGTGATGACCGGAATGGGACAAGGCTACATTGCGATTGTGATGCCGATCGTTGCTCTTATGGCACCGGGAAATATTATCTTGGTTGGCATTACTATGGTTTACGGCTTAGTCGGTCAAATGATTACTCCGACTCACCTCTGCATTCTTGTAACGGTTGACTATTTCAAGAGCAGTCTGTGGAAAACGATTGGTAAATGTGCCTGGCTGTCATTTTTAACTGCGCTGATCTTTTCAGTTTGGACGTATTTCCGTTACTACAATTGACGGATTGGACTTACGGAGGAGATAAATGTCTCTTGCTGACTGCTTTGCGCTTTTTGTGAAGTTTTTCTTCCTGCTGACGCCGCCTTTTGTTATGTCCGCCTTCTTGTCGGTAACGAAAGACAATTCGATTAAAGAGCGCAATTATTTGGCGTTGTGGATTACTTTATGGATTTTGATTATTTCCGGAATATTGCTTTTCTTTGGCGGATTTATTTTCAAAATCTTTGGTATTACTCTTGATGCCTTCCGTGTCGGAACGGGCGCATTGCTTTTTCTAACGTCGGTCGGTTTGGTGAGCGGAAATTCCATCCGTGTTCCTCAGGGAGATTCTATTCAATCTCTTGCTGTGGTTCCAATGGCGATTCCAATCACACTTGGGCCTGCTTCAATCGGCGTACTGATGGTTTACGGCGGCGAAATAAAAACAGGCCTTGGTTTCTTCCTTGCTTATCTTTCGATCAGTGCCGCGGTGATCTGTGTGGGCCTTCTTCTGTTTGTGTCGAACTATATTCAGAAGGCGATTGGGAAAAACGGCCTCGTAGTGCTGAGTAAGCTGACCGGTCTAATTCTCGCTGCGCTATCGGCTCAGATGATTTTCATGGGGGCTGACGGTTTTCTTCAGGAGGCGATTAAGAACGCTTTAAAATAAGTGTGTTAGCGGAAATAACCCCGTATTATTTGCTTACACAGCCTCTCTTGAACAATTGAGCATCTTCGTGTATATTGCTCGGCTCAATTAAAGGAGGGGTATAACATGGATAACGGAAGAACAGAAAACAAAGAGTCCGCTAAGATTATTGCGATATCCACAGTGATGTCTATGATCGGCAGCGCACTGCTTTTAGCTGTGTCGCATGTAATCGGCTAATAAAATCGAAGTAAGTTTTAACCGTCTAGGCTGAAGAGGCCGGGACGGTTTTTTTGTTTATGGCGGTTCGTCGGAAAAATTTCG
>NZ_CALPCV010000048.1:0-7125 GCF_943193095.1 Parasutterella muris
TTTACAGAACTGAAAATTCTTGTCAACTGAAACAGGAAAATTCAATGTAAAAATTTGTTTCTGCATCTCGAACAGCGTCGCGCTGCTCAATGAAGCGTGCATTCTACACATATTTTTGAGTTCGTCAAATCAAGACTCGATTTGAGGTAGAAACTTTTATTACTCCGTCTTTTCAGATGAGCGCTATTGATTCTTTTCCGCTGACAGTTTTTTGATTGCGTTCTTATCCGGCCACACCAGGATCAGCATGTTGGTGATAATCGCCGCGGCACCAAACAGTTCATAACCGTTAAAGGTTGTATGAAGAATTAAAAAAGAAAAGAGCACCGCCGAAAACGGCTCGAATGAGCCCAGAATTGCTGAAATAGAGGGAATAACATACATCGTGCTTCTGAGATAGCACCAAAATGCTGCCACAGTTCCGAACGCGATAATGAACAGATAACAGCCGACGGACGCCCATGTCCAGTCGACGTCCATGCTAAATGGATCGGTAAAGAAACAAGCGATCGTCCCGCCCACAACCATGCCCCAGCCCACGACCAGCGAGACACCGATACGCTCTATCACGGCTTTTGGCTGGACGGTACAGAATGCTCCAAACGCTGCAGAGACAATTCCCCAAAAAGCGCCGGCAGATGCAATATCCAAAGAGTCAAAATTTCCCTTGGTTACGAGAAGCGCAACACCGGATACGGCCAATACGAGACAAAAAAGTTCCTTGGCAGACGGCAGTCTATGTTTCGCTGCGGCCATGTAAAACATAATCATTAGCGGCCCGAACCCAACCATAATCGCAGCTGTACCTGCATTACTTGCATGAATCGCGATAAAAAACGTGTATTGGATTAAAAGGACACCCACTCCGTAAATGAGGATGTCTCGGATATTTCTTTTATCCTTAAAAGGCAGAAATAAACTCCTAGGTCCTTCTGACACTGCAGAGATGAGAAGAAGAAGTATGCCGGCACCGATTAAGCGAAGTGCTGTCAGATCATCAGCTTCAAAACGACAGTTCTCAAACAAATATTGAGCAGCAACACCCATAGTGCCCCAGCAGCATCCTGCAAAAGTCGCTAAGAAAATTCCTTTCCATATACCAAACATGATGTCTCCGCTGTTAATCGCGTTCTTTCGCAGGAAAACTTGCTCTTTGCATCTTCATCGTTCAACGCCGAGAGAGCTTCGCTTGAAACAAGTCAATAGATTTCGCAATGGGATTTTACTCAAGGAAAAGGTGCTTATCCAAGAAAGAACACTAATAACACGCTCACTAGAAGATAATTGAGCCAGAATTTTTTTTGTGGTCTTTTTTACATTTTTGAAGCTCAATCGTCATCTCGTTTATCGGAACTGTTCAATACCAACAATTTTATTGCATTTAAAAATGAATCAAAGGTCAAATAGCAACCAAACAGCCTTAAAAGGCTCTCTTTTTATTTGCACTAGAACCCAGAACCTTTAAGTTGAAGGTCTTAATCAAGTTGTGGTCTTTTTCTCATATTTAAAAGCATCCTTCCTATACCTGCTCTTTGTTTAGAATAAAAAAAATACGAAAGGCACTGCTATGAACGAAATTCCAAACGATTCTATTAATTCGTCTTACTCGGAGACACTGGCTCCTAAATCCACGGAGATTGAACAGGCTATCTTAGGAGCGCTTCTCTCCAATCCGGAATCGTTCTATTTGATGGAACCGACCCTTACTCCGGAAGATTTCTACAGTCATGCAAACCGACTCATTTATGGCGAAATGGTTTCAATGATCAACAGCGGACAGCAGACAGATCTGCTGACAGTCTTCGATCGGCTTAGAGCGGACGGAAAAGAAAAGGAGTCCGGCGGCCTTCCCTACTTGAACAACTTAATTGAATCTAGCTCAAGTTCCGTTAATCTCAGTCAATACGCTGCAATTCTGAGAGACAAGTCTTTAAAACGTTTATTGCTGCAGACAATTGCGCGTTTAGAAGCCGAAATCGGGCAGCGAAAGACTGCCTCCGCGGTTCAGTTAATCGATACCGTGCAGGCAGAGATTTTAAAAATTAATCCCGACGAAGAAGGAAAAAGCGGCTTTACATCAGCAAACCAAATGCTCGACAAGCTCACAGAATCAATGCTTGATGCAGTGAACGCTCCAGATAAAATTCAAGGAGCTGAAAGCGGAATAGAAGAGTTTGATCTTCTGACTAACGGGTTTAAGCCCGGTCAGCTCATTGTGCTGGCAGCAAGGCCTTCAGTCGGCAAAACTGCGTTTGCGCTTCAGGTAGCCAGATACACAGCAACAGTAAGAAGTCTTCCGGTCGCTATTTTTTCTATTGAAATGGGCAAAGAAGAAATAATTAAGCGACTGGTAAGTGCTCAAAGCCGAATCGATATTTCGGCAATTGAATCTGGTCAGCTATCCGCTCCTCAATGGAGAACTTATTACGAAACAATGGAAGTGCTGAAGAAAGCAGCTTTGTTTGTTGACGATTCAGGCCTTATTAACTTGTACCGTCTGAAGTCAAAAGCAAGGCAATTAAAGGCTCGTTTAGGCAAACTGGGTCTAATTGTGGTTGACTACCTTCAGCTAATTGATGATGAAGGCGATACAGAATCCCAGGAAAATCGCGCGATGAAGCTAGGGGCTCTTTCTCGAGGTTTGAAACTATTGGCAAAAGAATTGTCCTGTCCGATACTTTTGCTCTCTCAGCTCAATCGCAATGTAGAAAACAGGCCCAGCAGAAAACCTATGCTGTCTGATTTGAGAGAGTCCGGTGCAATTGAGCAGGACGCGGATATGGTAATTTTCTTATATTCACTAGCTAAATACGGATTAGAGCCTGGAGACAGCCGTACTGTTTATATCGAATTAGCTAAAAACAGAAACGGTGCTGTAGGACAAACTTCGGTTATTTTTGATGGAGAGCATCAGAGATTTGAAGAAATTAACGCTTGGAAGTAAATCTGAAAAAGCAGGTCCCGGCCTGCATACTAAATAGTATGCTGTAGGAGGGCTCTAGCCGGGACCTGGGAAAAATTACAAAGCCGAAAGATAGCATAAATACGGTATCTAGTAAATAACCTTAGTCAATTATTAGGCTTTAGCTCTGAAATCAGCAATCTTTCTTTTTTCTTTTTATTAATTAATTTTTTCTTTTTAAGGCTCTTTTTTTATGTTAAAAAACAAAAAGTTATAATCCTTTTTATGTGAAAAAGACCACATAATATGCAGAAAAGACCACAAAAGCCGCATTTATTTCTGTAGAAAAGACCAAATAAGATGAGTAAAAGACCACAAGATGTTTCGTTTAAATGTGAAAAAGACCACAATATTATGTAAAAGGGACCACATATCTATGTGAAAAAGACCACACTTGATGAAGAAAACACAACAAAAGATAGGCTAATTGTGAGAAAATCGGGAAATACATAGTGATTAGGCGGTCTTTAGATATGACAAAGTACACTGCGCAAGGAGAGTTCGATCTTGAGACTCAGCCGGCACCCGAAAAAAATGTTAAAAAGACCACAGCTCTGTCCAAAGATTGGAACAGTAATGCCGTGGTCGTTAAGTCCAATGATTTGCTGACGGCAAAGACAAATCTTTCCTTGAATGAACTCAGAATTATTCTCGTCGCTATCAGTAAGATTGATTCGGTTACTGATCAGGTGAGAAGCGATGCTGTTTATTGGGTATCGGCAAAAGAACTTAGGGAAATCGGAAGCGAACGATCCAAGGCATACAAATACCTTCAAAATGCTGTTAACACGCTCTACAACCGAAGCGTTATCCGTACTTTCGGTTCAAATGGCAAGGAGCGTGATGAGTTCCGCTGGATCTCAAAAGTCTCTTACCGAAGCGGCATGATTGGCTTAACGTTCTCACAGGAAGTTCTTCCTTTCCTTACGAAGATTCGTTCGAATTTCATTCGGTATCCGATTAAGCAGATTTCTGAACTAAAGAGTGTCTCAACACTCCGATTCTTTGAGCTCTGCGTGCGCTGGCGCGGCCAGGTAAAGAAGATGTCTATTGAGGAGCTCAAAGAAATCCTTAATATTCCTCAGAAGAAGCTCAATGGCGACGTTGCCAGAATTGTTCGCGAATGCACTGCTAAGATCAATGAAGCTAAGAAAATCGATTTCTATGTTGAGAGCGAGTTTATCCGCACTGGTCGTCGGTTCACAGATATCATTTTCTCAGTTAAGAGTCGAAGAAAAGACGCTGTTCCGAGTACGTTATCCGTCCCGCAGGAAGAGTGGGAAGGCATGGTCAAGGATCTGACCGGATACAGTGACGAAGATTGGCGCGGACTGATTTTGAGTGAACAGCAGAGAAGCTATTTTGCGAAGAAACTTGCCAATTATCAGGACGGCGGCGTAGGTACTCGATTTGCAAGAGACTATCTCAGTCGATGCGGTTCCGCTGCTGATTCCAACGACTCTTGGATCAGATGGATTCAAACGAAGCTTGCAGATCCCGCATTCGTGTATGAAGTTAGAGTTTTTCTGAACGATGTCGGATTTAAACCTTCTTCAGCAAAGCATAAGTAATATGAGAAAAAGACCACAATTTTGTGGTCTTTTTCTCATGTATCCAAGACAATCTTACGTTCAGCTGTGGTCTTTTTCACATTTTATTTCTGCAGCTCTGAAATAGACTGAAGAATGATCTTGTCTGCAGGGACTGAGACAACCTTGTGGTCTTTTTCGCATAATACGCAGACCTCATTTGGATTCTTCGCAATCAGTCTGGGCAGAAGATGACCGTTTATGAGATGGCCGGATTCAGATAAAAAAGAAACAGCGATGTTTACCGGTGCGGCAGATGGGACTCTTCTGATGCCGTTAGGAATCTCTTTCTTTTTCAATCGGTCTTCGTAAGACTTAACTTTCTGTTTCTTTTCGTGGCTCTCTTTTGACGCATTCAGGCTGTTAAGCAGACGCTGCGCAGCAGGACGACTGATACATCCGTTTTCATCTTGGCAGGACGCAAGCAAACGCTCTGCATTTGCGCTTTTTTCGAAGATCGAGTTAACAATTTGCGCTGTTTGCGGGTCGTTTATGAACGAGTCGTTAATAAACTGTTTCACGAGAGGATGAGCTGAAGCGAGCGAAGCGATTCGAGAAATATAGGTTCTGTCTTTCCCTAAACGCTTTGCGATTTCTGTCTGATTATGTCCGAGCTGAACTAAGTCACTAATGCTGCTGACCAGATCGCAAAGTTTCATATTTTCGCGCTGGATATTCTCAGTGAGCTGACCAAAAATGCGGTCGGCCTCATTTTTAGGAGCCTCAACAACAATAGCTTCTATTTCTGACAGTCCGGCCTGCTTGGCGGCCAACCAGCGGCGTTCGCCCTGGAGGATGACGTAGTTCCCGTTTTCGGACTTGGCGACTGAAATTGGCAGCAGCTGACCGCTCTTCATAGATTCTGCCAGTTCGCCAATATTTTCCATGACAGTACGGACCTGCGGCTTCGCATCAATTTGGTCCAGAGGAATGGTTTTTAATGTTTTGCCGTTGACTTTATTTGGTTCAACGGAGCTACTGAAATCGGTCAGACTTTTAATATTCTTCGGATTGAACGATTGTGTTTTCGGCTTGTTAATTTTAAAAGTCTTCATATAATTACGATGCTTTGATTCGGTTTAAAAGTTCTTTAAAGAGGTGTTCAAGCTCTTCAAAAGAGCGTTTCCCGTTTCTGATTTCTGAGACTGGTATCCCCATTGTTGTCGCTGCGTCAATTGGGGCTCGATGGTGCAGTTTGGAGTCAAAAACGACACAGTCGGTTTCATTCTTTAGGAACTCCAAAGTTGCTTTTGCGGACGCAGAGTCGTCATATTCATTTACGACAACTCCAAGGAATTTCAAATTCGGATTGTAGTTTTCATGAACGGCATGAATTGTTTTCACCATACCGGACACGCCGCCAATCGCATAGCCGGATAACTTGATCGGGCATACGACGTAATCGGCCATAATCAGGCCGCCAAGGAGTTTTCTACCAAGTGACGGAGGACAATCGACGATGATGTAGTCGTACTCTTCCTTGAGCGCTTTGATATGAATCGCCGGATTTTTAACCACTGAAAAATCACGGCTTTCAATATCGTAACCTTCATTTGAATTTTGCTCGGAACCGATCAAGTCGATTTTATAAGGTGTATCTTGAATAGATAGTTCTTCCAGATTTGGCTCGAACAGCGCAGCTGAGGAAGTGCCCTCATAAGGCTGGCCCTGTGTCAAGGATTCGGTGGTATTACCCTGTGAGTCGATATCTACAACGAGAACTTTTTTCTTTTCCTTAGTGGCAAAGTAAAAAGCCGCTTGAACGGTGAGCGTTGACTTACCGACACCACCCTTTTGGTTGGCAAATGCTATTACAGTCCCCATTGAGATTCCTTTGATGTTTCAAGTTAGTCTAATTTTAGCGGTCTTTCTAATTGATGTGAACAAGTTCACACATCAGAAATACTAAGAAGCCAGGTTCTATGTGAACATGTTCACACGAAGGTAAAAGATCAAAATCTGTGGTTTTTTTTACATTTTTACTAGAGAAAATGGTTCAAAAGTCTTGTTTGAGAAATCATGTTCTCAGCACTCGTAGAGAAAAATATGTGAAAAAGACCACAAATAATTTTGGAAGGAACAATGTTTTATTCATAGTCGAGTTATTTTGATAGCATTAAAAAGTTAAGTAACATGCGTTCTATCCTTTGTATGTGAAAAAGACCACAGTATGGTCGATAAAAAAGTGAACATGTTCACAGTTAGGGATTATTCTTTCCTAGTACAAAGAGAACAATTCCGTTTCTAAAAGCTTTAAAGTACGAAACATATGTCGACAGAATTTGCTTACCGATAGTTTCTCATAATAAAAAACAGTTATAGCGGAAGGACAGCGTAAATATTATGTGCATTTGACCACAAAATTATTGTCGGTAGAAGCCAAAGATTCTTTTGAGTCGATTCAAAGTGCTTAAGCGCAGCAAGAAAGGAGCGGTTGTACTCTCAAATATGTACTTTTGACCACAAAATTTCGAGTGGAAGTTAGCCGTTGTCTATCGTGAACATGTTCACGGCCGCCGGAGAATGGGTTTTATAAACGAATATATTATTCCCCCTCATTACAGACAAAATAAA
>NZ_CALPCV010000049.1:0-6620 GCF_943193095.1 Parasutterella muris
GGGGTATAAAATCAATTAGTTAAATTAAAGATGAGACTATTTGTAAAAATAGCTCCTAGAATTTTGGGAATTCAGGATACAGCAAAATAGCGAAGCATCACAAAAGCGAGGATTTTTCCGAATAACTAAATCCAATAACTTTAAATTAGTGGAGGAAGAGCATCACAATAAAGAAGACCGAAAGAAGATACATCTCGATGCGGATCTTCTTGAACTTACCTGAGATCAGGTTAATCAGTACGTAGCTCAGCAGTCCGAAAACAATTCCGTTTGCGATGCTGTAAGTTAACGGTATCGTGATGATACAGATGAACGCAGGAATCGCCTCCGCATAGTCTTCCAAATCAATCTCTTTGATGCAAGAGATCATCAGGAAGCCTACCAAAATTAAAACCGGTGCAGTCGCCTGAGCAGGAATTGATAAGAAAAGAGGAGCCAGGAAAAGAGACAGGAAGAAGCAAACCGCAATAACGAGAGAGGTTAAACCTGACTTTCCTCCAACGGAAACACCAGCCGCACTTTCCACATACGTAGAGATCGCGCTTGTCCCAAAGCAGGCTCCGATCGTAGTTCCTACCGCATCGGCAAAAAAACTCTCCTTCATTCTCGGCATCCTGCCGTCTTTAACGTAGCCGCCCTTATACAAAAGGCTGACCAGAGTGCCTAAAGTATCAAACAGATCCATGAACAGGAATGAAAATACAACCATCACCATATCCACAGTGAATATGTTGTGCCATTCGAACTGCATAAAAATCGGTTCAACCGAAGGCGGCATGGAAACAATGCCGTCTAAATGAGTCAGCCCGAAAGGTATGCCGCAAATCGTCGTAATCGCGATTCCGATCAGCAGCGCGCCCGGGATATTCTTGACCAGAAGAACAGAGGTGGAAATCAAACCGATAATTACGAGCAGGACGCCCGGCTGGAAAATCTGACCTAAAGCAACTAAGGTCGCATCGTTTTTAACGGAAATTCCGGCATTCTGCAGGCCGATAAACGCAATAAAAAGACCGATACCGACACCAATCGCCTTTTGAATACTCGGCGGTAGGGAGTAAACAATCTTTTCTCGGATATTTGTGACAGTTAGGAAAATGAATATCAAACCTTCTAGAAGCACAGCAGTCAGAGCGAATTGCCACGTATGCCCCATTGACAGGCAAACCGTATAAGCAAAGAAGGCATTGATGCCCATACCCGGGGCCAAGCCGAAAGGCATTTTGGCGTGAAGCGCCATGATAAGAGTCGCAATGCCTGAAGTAATCGCGGTCGTTGCAAATAGCGCTCCTTTATCCATCCCGGTTACTCCGAGGATGGTCGGGTTTACGGCCAAGATGTAGGCCATGGTAAGGAACGTTGAGACGCCGGCAATGATTTCAGTCCTGATTGTCGTCTCTGCCGGGTTAAATCCAAAGTATCTCTGAAGAAGCGAGTTCATTTCTGTCAAACGGTGTTTGAAGCGCTGGAAAATTAACAAATTTTTAAAAATAACACGCCATTCCAATAAGTTTTGGCGCACAGCACGATTGTAGAAGAAAACATCGGAAAGCCGCTCAATCCTTGGAACTTAACGTTCTCTCCGCCCTGAAGGACGGAGCTTTCCTCCGCATTTAGGGTAAATCCAACTATCTTTTCTTCTGAAGTGAACCGTAAAGGACTTCGCTTTCCCGTCTTCTCTCCAATCCATAACGTGATGTTTTTATTATCTAAATTCATTATTTCCGCTTTCTCTAACAAACGGTACCAATCTCCGTGCCGCTCCACTACAATACGGGACCGCCGCTCTACCCGCTGCGTTTTAATCTCTTTGAGGCTTCACCTCACCATCTTGTTCCCAATTTCCGCTTCCAATGAATCGTGATATCCGCATCGACCGAAAAAAATTGATAGGAGTGCGCAACAGAATTTAAATTCGGATGAGCTAACAAAGAGATCGAAATCCAACTACCAAACAGCTTTGGTAGTAAAAATACTAATCAAAAGTTCTGTCTCCGAACTAATAAAAATATTTAGCTTTTTTCAAAGAAATAACCCATACAACCAATTATTAAAAAATATTTTCAAGTGAAATCACTGATGCAGTGACCCTCTGATAACAACTTCTCGCTATAGCTCGGAATAATGAAAAATCAGAAAATAATGTCATGCCGCATCAGCGGTATTACTATGCAATCTCACCCCAAGGAGATCGACAAAATGTCAAATCAAAAAGGAGTAGGCTTAACACGCCGAACAATCCTTAAATCCATCCCCGCCCTGTCTGCGGTCAGCGCTGCCGGACAATTCTTCACCGGGTCAGCACAAGCCCAGGAAGGACTTGAGTTTGGCTACACTATCTGCGACAACTGCAACCAGATGCCGATGTGCGGAATTCGTTTCCAAAAACAAGGCAATACTGTTGTTTCTGTCGGCAACTGGAAGGAACATAACGGTAAACTTTTGTGCAATAAGGGTCTTGCCACACTGCAAAGACTTTACAATCCGAACCGGCTTCTCTACCCGATGAAGCGAACCAATCCCAAAGGAAGCGAGGATCCGGGATTCGTCCGTATCAGCTGGGAAGAAGCCCTTGCAACCATCGCTTCAAATCTGAAAGCGATCAAGGAAAAATACGGACCGGAAAAAATTCTTGTTTTCTGCGGCGACCCGAAAGAACCGCGTCCGGCCGCTATGCGTCTTGCGCGCTACCTCGGCACCTATCATTATGCGACAGAATCCTCTGTCGCCTGCCGCAAGGGTTCTCTGTTGGCTGAACAGCTGGTTTACGGCTCCGAATACTCAGGCGGCGGCTGCGGTCCGAAGACAAAATCCTACATGGTCATGGCAACTAACGGCGCATGGTCCAAACCGCACGGCTGGTGGAACATGATCAATGCCGCCAAGAAACGCGGCGTCAACATTATCGTCATTGACTCGAGAAGAACTAAAACAGCTGAACTTGCCACAGTGCACCTTCAGCCGCGTCAAGGAACAGACGCCGCACTCGGTGCAGGCATCTGCCGTGTTCTGTTTGAGGAAGGCCTCTATAACAAAGAGTTTTGCGACAAGTGGGTCCATGGCGTTGAGGAATACAGAAATTACTGTAAGGACTTCACTCCTGAAAAGACCGAGGAACTCACCGGTGTTCCCGCTGAGCTCGTCGTTAAAGCTGCTCGTCTCTATGCGCAGGGACCCGGCATCATCCTGCGCATTACCCTGCGTAAAAACCTCTGCTCGTCTCTATGCGCAGGGACCCGGCAGCTTCGCCCTTACCTCTCAGTCGCTCTCGCACAGTACGAACGGCGTCAACAACGCCCGTGCACTTTTAAACATCCCGGCCATCCTCGGCTTTGTTGATATCCCCGGCGGAGCGCTCTTTGGCGTCGGACCTAAAGGCTATATCGTCCATGACAACGGTCTGACTGAAGACTTTGTGGATTACAAGTGGTTCAAGGAACACAAGAAAGATCGTCTTGATAAAGACTTCGTGCCGGTCTGGAACCATACACAGGTTCAGTTCAACCCGAATCAGCTGCCCGAGCATGTGAAAAACGGCAAAATCCGCGCTTTCTGCGGATTCGGCTACAACGTCATGATTTGGCCGCAGCCCGATCAGTACGCTGAAGCCATTAAGAATATGGATTTCTCGTTCGCGACTGATTATTTCTACAGAGATATTTCGCACCGTGATCTGGACATCATTCTGCCCGCGGCGATGAACTTCGAGCGTTACGCTCCGTTCGGCAACCACGGCGGCAACATGGTTTCCGTCCGTACTCCGACCAAACCTATGGGCGAAGCGAAAGAAGACTGGTGGATCGCGCTTCAGATCGGCTGTCTCGTGGATGATCCGAAGCACTTCTTTGACGGAGACGTGCTGAAGGCCTGCGACTCTATGCTGAAAGAATGGGGTACCACATACGCAGACTGCCAGAAGAATCTTCCGAACATGACCAAGGTTGAAGGTCCGAAACAGCAGCCGCTCAAATACGAAAAAGGTCTGCTGCGTCACGACGGTCAGCCGGGCTTCGATACTCCGACCGGCAAGATTGAACTCTCCTCCAGCATCACCAAGATGCACAATCTCGGAACCATTCCGATTTACGTGGAACCGTTCCAGCCGACTCAGGAGTACCCGATCAAACTCATCAATGGCACAAGAAAACCGTACATCACACACTCTAAGACCCGTACGGATTCTCCCTATCTGTTGGAAATCGAGCCGATGTCTACCATCGATATCAACCCGAAAGATGCTGAAGCAAGAGGCATCAAGGAAGGCGATAAGGTTCTGATCAAGAACCAGTATGGCCAGGCAAGAGCTCAGGCCAGAGTCTCTATCATCGCTCCTCCGGGCACTGCAGGCATGCAGTACGGCTGGAGAGGCGATCAGAACTCTCAGGTCCTGATTCCTCGTGTATGGGACAAGCTCTCCGGCTACGCCCCGTATTTCGAAACGACAGTCCAAATCACTAAGGAGGCCTAAACATGAGTCAATATGGAATGATTGTCGATGTCGACAAATGTATCGGCTGTCAGGCTTGCTTTGTGGCTTGCAAGGAAGAAAACAAAGTAGCGCCCGGCATTCAGTGGAATCAGATCCACCGCATCGAAAACCCGACGGAAATGATCATCAATTATTTCCGCGTCAGCTGCCAGCACTGCGACAATCCGGCATGTCTGCCGGTATGTCCTGCCAAGGCGATCTTTAAGGGTCCGCACGGCGAAGTTTTAGTAGACGCCGCCAAATGCATCGGCTGCGGCATGTGCGCAGCTGCCTGCCCGTACGGCGCTCCGAAATTTAATCGTGAAGGCAAAACAGAGTACTTTGACGCTCCTGTCCTCGCTGCCGTTCCGCTCAAAGCGCATCAGCAGAGACCCGCGGGCAAAGCCGAACGCTGCACGCTTTGTGTTCACAGAACGTCCGAAGGCCTTGTGCCTAAGTGCGTAGAAGCCTGCGCAATTAAAGCGCTGACTTTCGTCGATTATGACAACCTGACTGATGAACAGAAAGCCATGCTGGCTAAGTCTGTTGCGCTTAATGAGAAAGCCGGTACCAAACCGAAGCTTCGCTATATCGCTTCGCACTGCGATATCGCCGGTTCTCAGGAAAAGATGTGGTAGCCGTTAATTCAGTCCTCTAATCAAAGGGCAGCTGCAAAAGTTAATTGCACTGCCCTTTTCTTATGCCTTTTGATCGCTTTCTCAACGGATTGAGACGCTGCCTGGCTGCGGAAAGGTTCGGGACTTGAACTCAATGCACTTGAAGAGTCCATAAGCGAAGAGCTTCCACCTCAGAAGCTCCTCTTAGTGCGAATTCAAATCGCGCGTTTTACTTCTTCTCAGGTCTTTGGAAGAAGTCTCTCTGCAGATGCTGATCCAGGAGCTCCCCTAACGCCTTCAGCTTCTGGGCATACTGAGGATCCGTGTTCGAGGGACTCTGGTCGTTGACAAAGCGGCCGAGGTTCGCTGTGCCCCAAAAACCTGCCGTATCGTCGTCAACAACCTTGTAAGCTCCGAGATACTTGTCCCAAACCTTATCAAGCTTACCGATGCCGTCTCCTACGTCGCCCTGACCGCCTCCAAGCCATCCGGCGTTCATAATGGTATAAACGCCTTTGCCTTTCAGCATGCCTTCCAGTCCTTTGGGTGTGTCTCTATAAGCGAACTGTTTGGAGAAAACTCGCTCCATGTAGCCTTTGGTAATAGCGTTGGGACTGTCATGCCAGTTCGGATAACAGAAAATGATGTAGTCAGCTTTGGAAACTAACGCCTGCTCCGGCTTAATATCATCGGGCGTCTTACCAAATCCGTCCTTGGCATGATAGAAATTCTCAGCAGTCAGAACGGGATTAAAACCTATTTTGTATAGGTCGCGTACTTCAACTTCATAACCTTTCTTCTTGAAAAATTCAGCGGCTGTCGCGACAAGAAAACCTTCAAGCGAAGAATCCAGACGAGGATCACCTACAACAAAAAGGACTTTTTTAGCGCTTCCGTCAGTAAAGCCTGTCTGAACGATCGGTTTACGAAGCTGCTTCGGAACAATTGAAGCTGAAGTAACGGCATCAATGTTGGTAATTTCTTTAACAGACGAGCCCTTAGGCGCAGAAGCGTGAGAAACACTGTCGGCTGCGTAGCAGTGAAGAGAAAACACGGAACAGAGAGCGGCGACAATTATTTTTTTCATGACAACTCCTAAAAATGAACAGGCCGTCCAGAACACTTATTGACGCCTGCTGCGTTATTGAAGTGCCCACGACGACGGCGAACGTTAAAGGAGTGCGTGGATCGCAATCCTAGCCATGAACTTGTGTAAAAGGAATGTATCCTTCTTTTTCAATTTATCCTTAACAGATTTGTCACTCAATCCGTATTAACCCGATTCAGCCTCAGGCAGACTGCATGATTGTGAAATATTCATGAACTACCTCACACTCACGTGCGAGGTTTCATGGGAGCGTGCTCCCATTTCTAGCAATTGGCGAACACCCGCACATGCATGCAGGTTTCGTACAATTGCGGGCGTGTCCACAAAGACGCCCCCATCGAGTTCGAGCAGCTTTTTGAGCCACTCATCCCCGAGTTCTTTTCGGCCGATATTGGCTGCGCCATTGATATCGGCATTGATCAAATGT
>NZ_CALPCV010000050.1:0-6171 GCF_943193095.1 Parasutterella muris
CCCGGTTTACGGGCAATTTGGGCACTGTGTGTAACTACTAGTAATATTTATGATCTAGTTTTTGGGAATTCAGGATAAAAAGTCCCGACAGCAATGTCGGGATTTTTTTTGCCTGTTGATTTTTCATTTCCTGTCTGATCAGCGATAATTTCAGAAAATACCAAGGATCTAATAATTACATGTTTCGGAAATAATCTGACTGATCTCTCACTTCAGAATCAGGGAAAGATGCCGAAAAAATAAATAAAAAGGAACAGGCATGAACGAAAATCTGGTTGGCCCGATTTTTGACCTCCTCAAAGGCGACCGCGACTCTAAACAGATAACAAAACTGGTAAAGAAAATTTTAGTCGCCAATCGCCGCAATATAAAAATCGGCTCAATTACAAAACCTCAGCTCGAAAAAGTCATCAACGACGGCGTACTGGAAAAAAAAACAAAACTGGCGCACGTTGACTGAGCGCGTCGCCGAGCTGCTGTTTCAGCCGTATCCTCAGCTCCTGGATGCCATGTGGGCTCAGGTTCTTGCAAGTGAATCTGATGACTCGAAAAAGAGTGACGAATTATCCCTTGAGATTGCTCAGCAGTTGAAAATAGTTTTTGATGAAAATGAAATACCATCTCAAACCAGACATCGAATGACCTTGGCGCTTTGGGGTTTGGTGACGGATTCCTATACAGATTTTGTCAATCGAATCAACAAGCCGGTATTCGATGAACCTCTTGATGAACTAACTCCTGCTGCATTCTTAGAGCAGCAAAAATCACAAAATACTGAACCGAAGCAGGGATGCAGCGCCGCAGATAAACAAAACGAGCCCTCTAAAACTGAAGGATTAAAAGAATCGAACGGTACTTCTTCTGTCGAAACTTCCGAAGAGGCAGGAAATCAAAACGCCGATATTTCTTCAGCCGCTCCGGAAACAACTGAAGATAATAAAATCCCCACGCTGGAAGAAGAGCTAAAAGAACTGACGAATAAAACGGACGCTGCGACAAGCGACTCCGATCAGTTTGATACGGATATTAAAAGGCATCTGGATAAACTCGAAGAAGAATGCGCGCTGGCAGATTTAGAGACTGAAGAAGCGGCAATCCGACAGATCAAACGCCCTATGGTGACCGGACTGCTTAGATGCTTCAACAGCTCAACTATCTGCAATTTTTATCCGCTTTGCAGATGGAATAACGGACTTCCTTCCAAAATCGAAAATGCCAAAGAACTGTATCCCGAGATGGCCAATATTCTCTTGGGAGACGCAAATCGAGTCGGCAGAAAGGAACGGTTAACGCTGGCCAACGGAATTCTTCTCAACATCCCCTTCGAAGATTCCGAACTTGAAAGTACGTTTTTCGAAAACAAGAGCAAATTTACTCTCGATATCTATTCGCTTTTTGCAAAAAAAGAAGTCCGAAATGCCGCCTTTGACGACCGTGAAAACGGATATTGGCAGGCTTTTTATATCGTAGAACCGGTTGACCCCGAGTCCGTGTCCCTGGATAAGAAAATTGAAATCAAACTCGACAGCTTAACATATATTCGTCCGGAACTCTCCGATTTGGCCAGAGGACAGTTCGTTGTTCTGAAACTAAATAACAAATATTACGGACCTCTTTCCTTAAAAGAAGATGCCTTGAAACGACTCTATGTCGCTCCGCTGACATCTTCGGAAAACAGAGGCATTGTCGACTGCTTCGAAGAAAGACCCGATGCGCCGGTCAGTCCGATCTTTAAAGTTGAAGGCATCAATGTTCTTGTCAACTTAAAAATGATTTTCACCAATCCGCTTCTGGTTCGCAAAACGACAGTGGATATGGTTTCTGATGAAGCGCTCGTCAAGGAATTCATCCGGAAAATCCCGCGTGCAAACGGAACTCCCGAAGTCATTTCTCGTTGGATGCTCGATAATCTTAATAACGGTTTCTTTGATTCCGGCTCCGTCATTACCAAACAGCGTGCACTAAGACTGCTCAAATACCTGCAGCTGAATCTTCCGGAATCCAGACAAATTGAGCAAATCGTCGAGATGATCAGCTCGGCAATGAGCTCAGCAGCAAAGAGAAAACCCGAACTGTTCGAGGAAATTTATAAACGTGTCATAACTGATCAGGACGTTCTTAAATCGCTTCCGGCCCACAAGCTGATCATGGAAGATCTCAAAGAGCTCGAGGACAAACGCGAGGATCTCCAGAGACAAATTTCCGAGCTGGAACATCGCAAAAAAGATAAAGAACGCGAAGCGGCAAATAAACGCCGCAAAAGCGAGCTTGAAAAAGAAATTGAACTGCTCGAGAGCCGTTTGGAAGACCTAAAAGAGATAAAAGACATCCGTAAGGCTCGAGATGATGAACGAGGTGAATTGGTCCGCATCCGCAAAGAGGTTAGGCTGGCCAATGAAGAACTCGCTCAGGTTAAGAAAGAACGTGAAGACTTCGATACTCAGCTCGAAGGATTCAACAAGAAGATCAATGAAACTGTAAGGACGGTAGCCGATCTCGCTTTCGACGGCCAAGTGACTGCAAAAATTATGGCAGCTGCCAACCGGTGGAACGACGAAAGGAATACGGAAGCGACAAGAAACCGTGTGAACTTCTTAAAGCAGATCAAGAAATCTTCTCTCACCGGCAGAGCGCTAAATGATGAACTGATCAAACGCCTGAGTCGATTCAGAAAGTATGATCCGAACGAGTTCACCAACATGTTTGTCTGTATCGCGCAGAACTTCCTGACGGTATTTTCCGGAACTCCGGGTTCGGGCAAGACTTCTATGTGCAATTTGATTGCGGTCAATCTCGGCCTAAATTCAATTGCTAAAGAGCAGGAGGTGCCCGCACTATGGAACGAACAGCGCGAACTCGCCAATCGTTATGTTCCTGTGTCCGTAGAGAAGGGCTGGACTTCAAAACGCGATTTGATCGGATACTACAACCCGCTAACCAGACGCTTTGAGAGCCAGGACCTGCATCGCATCGAATGCTTCCGCCAGCTGGATGCTGAGTGCGGCGTCGGATTCCAAGAGCTTCCTTACTTTATACTGCTTGACGAAGCCAACCTCAGTCCGATGGAGTACTACTTCGCAGACTTTATGAATATCTGCGACGTGCGCGATAGCTTCAGCTACATCTCGCTCGGAAACGATATGAGCTTTAAGATTCCCGACACGCTGCGCTTTCTCGCGACCATCAATAACGACCACACCACAGAAAATCTCTCGCCGCGTCTTATTGACAGAGCTTGGATTATTACGCTGCCTGACACCGATAGCGTCACCGAACATTCTTCCAGCGAAATGTCCGAAGCGACCGATTTTGAACCGATCAATTGGCAGAATTTCCTTGCCACTTTCGGCAAGACAAGCTCGGTGAATCTCTCCGGCAGCGTCACAGAACTTCTCCAAACGGCAAAGTCGATGTTTAACAATCTCGGTGTTCAGGTTTCTCCGAGAACACAATTCTCAATGGCAAATTTCATCCAGACATCATCTGCCTTGATGAAGAGCGGCGACGGACAGAGCTCTGAGCTGCTCTCACTGGATTACGCGATCGCGCAGAAGCTTCTGCCCACAATCAACGGCGTCGGGGAAGGCTATAAGGAGCAGCTGAACGAGCTTCAGTACTGGCTTAGCGACACAAAACTGACCAAATCTGCAGGCATTCTTGAGCAGATCATCAGCCAGGGCGAAAGCCGAATGGACTACTTCGGATACTTCTAATGTCAGATTGGGACATCCAAATCTCAGCAGCGCTTAGAAAATCCGTTCCCGGATCTGATGAAAGTGAAGAGCTGCCTCTGATTTTTCATAGAGAAAAGCCGACAATCGACCGTTTCATCAGCGGACAAACTATTGTCAGCGTGTATGACGACGTTTCTTATGCGGTTGAATTTGCGTCTGAGGAATTTCTTGACTCCTTTGATCTCTTTGATATATCAATAGAAAGCCAGTCCGTTTACAAAGGACGAGCTGACACGGCTCGTCATTATTTCAAACAAGGGGCGAATTTTTCGACTGAATATAAAAAAATATTCTCAAACAGTCTCGGACTGGTTTATTTGGAACTGACTCTTCGTCGAGATGATTCCGAAGAGACACTCCGGCTTTACTCCGATTATTTTTCTGTCTGCCTCGCAAGGGGAGTAGAGAGTGAGAACCTTTACGGCATCTACGAAAAAGTCCGCAAAAACAGCGCACTGCTATACAGTGAGAATGTGACGCTTCTTTCAAGATCGGCTGATTCTGATGATGAGTCCGAACTGATAAAAATTTTTGATCGTTATCTGCTCACCCTGAAAAAGATCATTAGCGTCTATTCTTACAACGCTGTCTTTTTCTCTTCAAACAGCCGTGCTCGTTTGGAAATGAACGGAAGCATCGATAACTTTGAAAAGCTGACCGAAGTAAAACCGGAAACCTTGTTTTTTATCGCGAATCATCCGGACGAACTTGAACCGACTCATGAAAAAAACGGCATTCAAATCGGCTCTTTCTTTTACCTGCCAAGAAAGACTTTGGTTTTCAAAAACAAACTTAATTTTGATGTTTATGAAAACCGGGTTGTCGTCAGTTTTCTCGAAGACGTGATTCTTAAAACTAAAGGTGTGGCGGACAATCTGGGACAGTTTTTGAAGGCTTGCCGCTGCTTTCACTATCCGACGAGTTCTATATCAACACTTCAAGCATTGTGCTTGAAGAATATAAAGGGCTTTATAACGAGATTAGCCAAAAACTGCTGGAAGCTTTAAAAGAAATTAAAAAAATTCATTTTCAATACTCCAGATTCCTTCCGGTTACGCGACTTAAAGGCGGTTTTACGCCGAAACCGACGCCGGTTTTTCTCAATATTCCGCAATATCGGCAGATCTACGCTGTGATGCGGGAATGGTATGGAAACCGTCTTAATTCCGGGTCGGCCCAGTTCGTGATGTCGACTGTCAGCGAAAGCTCAAAACTCTACGAGCATTACCTGCTTATCAAGATTATTGAAGAACTGACCCGACTTGGTTGGAGTATGACCGAAAAGAAATTTGAAAATTGGCTTCAGCTTCAAAAGAATACCGGTAATCCGCCTTGTAATTATTTTGAATTTGTACGCGGAGAAAAAACACTGCAGCTTTTCTTCGAACCCGTCATTTCCTGCAGCAGAGAAGAGAACGTCCTGACAGGACTATTCAGAAACAGCACGGCCTACATTTCTTCTTCTTCCGCTTGTCCGCTGACTCTGCGGTCAAACGCTAAAGAAGAGGCCTTCTACACGCCGGACTATGTGCTGAAGCTCAATGACGAAGGAAAGTCCTACTACTTAATCCTTGACGCGAAGTTTTCCAACCTTGCGTCCGTAATCTCCGCTCAGCTTCTGCCGCTGATTTTCAAATACATTCTCGGCATTACACCGATCAATGCGTCTGACCGCATTGAAGGCCTGCTGCTCGTTTGCGGAAAATATACTAAGGAGTATGAAAGGTCGCGCCGACATCCGCTTTGGAATGTCGGCGCAGGGGCTTTTGAAATTTTCTCAGCTGAAAAGATTAATGTCGTCGAAGTGAACGAAGCCTATGCGCCTAACGGCTTGACCGAAATGCTGTCTAAATTTTTATGCCGTTTCGAGACCTCTTAATCATCAAAGAAATTCCTGCACCGCTATTAGAAAATTCGATCTCCATACTCCCTTTGGCATATGGGTAAACCATTGTCAATTTGCTCACTTTGGTGCAAAAATTACCTTTTAAATTAACAAGCTAATTAAGAAATACGCAATAAACCAAAGAGTTATAGTCGATACCATACTTATTTTATAGGTATCTCGTTTTCCCTTAGCTTGTCGGAATAACCATATATTTTTCTTTCGATTAAGACTAAAATACACAGCCATGAAAGAGAAGCATATTAAAAGATTCTCATTCATAAGCAGGATTTGACCGGGTGCGTCGAGTCCTATTAAAACATTCAGTGGCGCATGACCACGGTTTTAGGACCGGCGCGGCTGATCGGATAACCCGGAATACACGGGTTCTTTTTTAAATAGAGGAGTTTAGTAAATGACTCGTATTGAACATGATTTCATTGGTGATTTAGAAGTACCGGAAAACGCTTACTACGGCGTTCAGTCCCTTCGCGGTAAAGAAAATTTCTTCATCACCGAAGAAAATAACAATCAGGAAATCTACTTCATCAT
>NZ_CALPCV010000051.1:0-5336 GCF_943193095.1 Parasutterella muris
GGTGGCTAGAGGCGGAATCGAACCACCGACACGCGGATTTTCAATCCGCTGCTCTACCAACTGAGCTATCTAGCCGTTTTTCGTTTCAGAGCCGCAAACTATACACGAAATCTATCTTTTGTGTTGAGAAAGAGAAGCAAAAGATTTGTATAGTGTATCAACTGATTTCAAAGCGGTTCCATTAATGGAGCTTTCAGCTTGTTGGGATACAAATTTGGAAAATTTATCGGAGAACACATGACTACACTTAGGAAAATCTCTGCCGCGCTTTTTTTCAGCGGTTCTCTTGCCTGCGGAGCGGCCCTTGCGCAGTCCGCGGCACCGGCTCCCGCGGTCCAGACTGAAGCCACTTCGCAGCAGCAGTCATCCGAGGAGCCCTTCACACTGGAAGGTTTAAGAAAAAAACTGATCGGCAGGCTCGGAACGAATGTCAGCGAAGTGTCGGAGACTGCGTTTCCCGGGCTGTATGAGGCCATTGTAGGTCCCGACATTCTCTACACGGATAAGAATGCAGATTTTCTTATTATGGGGCAGCTTTTTGATACCAAGACGCAGAGAAACTTAACTGCAGAGACGAAAGACCGTCTTAACAAGATCGATTTCTCAGCGCTGCCCTTGGATGACGCGATCAAAGTCGTGCAGGGGAACGGGTCAAGGAAGATAGCGGTTTTCTCCGATCCTTACTGCACATACTGCAAAAAGCTTGAAGCGACTCTGAAGGATATGAACGATGTGACCATCTATACGTTCCTTTATCCTGTGATTCGCGCCAATTCCCGTGAGCAGAGCGAAGCGATTTGGTGCGCGAAGGACAGAGGAGCCGCTTGGCGCGCGCAAATGATTGAAGGCAAGTCTGCCGCACCTAAAGATCCGAAGTGCGACACATCGGCTCTGGACAGAAACATTGATTTAGGCGGAAGACTTCAGGTCACCGGAACTCCGACGGTCTTTGTTCCGAACGGGCAGAGAGCGCCGGGGGCGGTAAGCCTGGAATACTTAGAAAAGATGCTGGCAGTCGAGCCTAAGAAAAATTAACTCTCGGTATGGGCTGATTTGAACAGCTAAACCTCCCAAGCGTTTTATATTTGAATGAAACGCAAAGGGAGGTTTTTTATATGAAAAAATTTGATTTTGATGCTTGGCCGACAGATGACTCAATTAAGATCAAACTCGGTGCCGGTCAGTACAAGGTAGCGGTTTTTGTTGATCCTAACTGCCCATGGTGCAAGCGTTTTTTTGAAGAGGACATCGACAAGCTGACGGACATCGATTTCTATGTTTTCTTAACATCCGTGTTGGGAGAAGAATCGGAAGAACTTTCAGCAGCGATTTACGCCTCGAAGAATCCGCATGAAGCCTGGAAAAACTGGATCATGAATGAAGAAAAGCCTAAGGCCGTAGCCGGAGAGGCGCAGCGCGAGATCGTTGACCGCAACACCAAACTTTTTGATGAGCTGAAAAACGAAACCGTCCCGGCCGTTTATCTTGGCAACGGGGACGGCCCGTTTGGTTTTATGACTGCTTTAGAGCTTGTCTCCAAGATTGAGCATCTCTGTAAAAACTCTAATTTGGTCTCACACCTTTAGGAAGAAGAAGCCAAGCGCTGACGGAGCTCTTTTGCCGCCCTGCTTGGCTGCCTGCTTCATCTCCAAAGCCCCAGAAGTAATCAAACCGAATAGGGCCCTTGATAGCGCCGCCCGTGTCCTGTGCGACAACCGGTCGGACGAATTCAAGAGCGGGAGAGCTTTGGGAAACAGACACGAGAAGCGGCGTACCCAGAGGAATATATTTCCTGTCAACCGCGACGGAGGCTTTGGGAGTTAACGGCAGTCCTTGAGCGCCGATTGGTCCTTCATCTGCGTTATCTGCCTCACGCGGTTTAAAGAAGACAAAACTCGGATTTTGATTTAAGAGTGTGTCGACCTTATCCGGGTTTTGGAACGCCCACGCGCGAATATTCTGCATAGAGAGTTCGTGTCGCTTCAGATAGCCTTTTTCAACCAGCCATGAACCTACGGCCTTGTAGGGATGGCCGTTCTGATCGTCGTAACCGACGCGGATCATTTTTCCGTCTTCAGTCTGCAGTCTTCCCGAACCCTGAATTTGCAGGAAAAAGACGGCGACAGGGTCTGAGCTCCAGGCTATCGCGTTTTTATCCAGATCGTGGCGCTTGATGATTTGAGCGCGTGAATCATAAGGAACGAGTTTTCTGCCTTCTACCTTTCCGCGCAGACGCATCCCTTTTAATTTCGGATACAGAGAGGCGAGATCCACAATAATCAGATCATCCGGCGTTGAAAGGATCGGAATAGTATGTTTGGCGGTGCGTACAGATGAAACTTTGAGCATCGGCTCGTAGTATCCCGTCATCAGACCTTTGTCGGATTTAGAGTAAACCGTTCCGGTTTGTTTGCCGATAACCTGTGTGGAGATTTGCCAGGGAGTGAAATTATTCTTGAAAAAGGATTCAGCCTCCGAGCTGTCCGTGCTTTGAGCCTTGAAGCAGACATCTTTCCAGTCGGCCTTCTTCCCGAAAGATCGGCATGAAACCTTGAATGCAGAGAGCGCGGCGGCCCAATCTTGCGAGTCTGACGAAGGCAACTCGTCAAAAGAGCTGATCTCATAACGAACCGCTTCTTCAGTCGGTTCCGTAATATCTTCTTTCTTCGTCGTGCTTGAACAGGAGCAAAGCAGAAGTGCCGCCAGGATAGAGACGGGCAGAAGAGTTTTTCTTTCGAATGTCATGGTTGCATGGTAAACGCAGTGATTTGTAGGGATTGTATGAACATTTCGTTTAAAACGCGAGACTAAAAAGCGATTTGAGGCCAAAGATTCAGGTTCGTTCACTGCGGCTATCAGAAAAATTCAACAACAAAACCTATGCCGTACAGCGAGTAAAGGCGTTCTGTCTTAGCGATAAAATTGCGAAAAAGGAGTTTTATATGGACAAGTCGAAATTTCGTATTGCACCTTCAATTCTTTCAGCGGATTTTGCCTGTCTCGGTCAGGAAGTTCGAGACGTTGTGGCGGCCGGAGCTGATTGGATTCACTTTGATGTGATGGACAATCATTATGTTCCGAACCTGACGGTCGGCCCGATGGTCTGTAAGGCTTTGCGTCCTCATACAGAGGCGCCGATTGATGTTCATCTGATGGTTGAACCGGTTGATGATCTGATCCCGATGTTTGCAAAAGCCGGAGCTAATATCATTACTTTCCATCCGGAAGCGAGCCGACATGTTGATCGGACTCTGAACCTGATTCGCGAGCACGGATGCAAATCAGGTTTGGCACTGAATCCTGCAACAAGTCTGGAGTATCTGCACTATGAGCTCGACAATGTCGATATGGTGCTTCTGATGAGTGTGAATCCCGGTTTCGGCGGTCAGTCTTTCATTCCTACGACGATTGGTAAGCTCAGAGAGTGCCGTGCTTTATTGGACACCTATGAAGAGGCGACCGGCAGGAAAGTCCTCTTGGAAGTAGACGGCGGTGTTAAGGTTTCGAACATTAGAGAAATCGCACAAGCAGGAGCCGATACATTTGTGGCCGGAAGCGCGATTTTTAATCAGCCGGATTACAAGTCCGTTATCGATTCAATGCGTAAAGAGCTGGAGAATATTTCCGAATGAACGTGAAAGACGTAAGAACCGTCTTATTCGATCTTGACGGGACATTGATTGACACGGTTAAAGGTCTGACACAGCTGGTCAACCTTATGCGCAAAGACTTTGGAAAACCGCCGTTGTCCGAAGAAATCGTGGGACGCTATATCGGAAAAGGCATGCTTGTTTTAGTGCGCCGGGCAATGACGGAATCGATGGATGCTCCGCTGGACGATCAAATTTACCAACTCGCAGTGAAGAGTCTTTTTTTGCATACCGAGAAGGGGGAGTATGACAAAGGAACCATCTACCCGGGAACAAAAGAGGTGATTGAGTCTCTTAAGAAAAAGGGACTGAAGATTGCAGTGGTGACAAACAAACCCTACAACATGACGCTTGAAGTTTTAGAACAGGCGGGCATAAAAGATTTGTTTGACGTCATTATCGGAGGAGATTCCGCTTCTTCTCCCAAGCCCTCGGGGGCACCGGTTCTTCTTGCGTGTGAAAAACTGGGTGTCGAGCCGGGGCAGGCAATAATGGTTGGAGATTCCGGCAATGACAGTCAGTCTGCCAAGGCTGCCGGTGTTGCGTGTCTGCTAGTGTCCACAGGCTGGAGCGAAGGAATACCGCTGTCAGAAATCGCAAAACGGGACGGGGCAGAGGCGATTATTTCGACCTTATCCGAAGTTTCTAAATTCATCGGATAACTATGCTTGGAATAGAAATACAAAATCGATGGAAAGAGACCGTCGAAAAATTCGCCAACTCACCGAAAGGCCGAATGCTGGAGGCATTTCTGCGTCAGGAAAGTGAACGCGGTGCGGAAGTCTACCCGCCGAATCCCTTCCGCGCGCTGCAGCTGGTTTCACCGGAATCCGTACGTGTCGTTATTCTCGGCCAGGATCCGTACCATACGCCCGGAGTGGCGGATGGGCTGGCATTTTCTGTCGGCCCCGAGAATCGTCCGGCTCCGAGCCTCAGGAATATCTTCAAGGAAATTCAGAGAGAATACGGTCCGCATGATTTTGTCAGCGGAGATTTGACCGGCTGGGCAAAGCAAGGTGTTCTGCTTTTGAATTCTGTTTTTACAGTGAGAATGAAGGAGCCGGGCTCACATGCGAAGAAGGGCTGGGAACTTCTCTCCGACGAAATTATTCGTGAGACAAGCCGGCAGGGCAGGCCGATCGTGTACATGCTTTGGGGCAACCATGCGAAGAAAAAGCGCGCACTCATAGAAAGCTGCGGCGGAAGTGCTCTGATTCTCGAAAGCAACCATCCCTCGCCATTGTCAGCGACAAAGGCGCCTGAGCCGTTTATAGGGAACGGTCATTTCCAAAAAGCGAACGAATGGCTGAAGCAGCATAATCAGCCGATGATTGACTGGCTGAATACCCGTGGCTAAAAAGAAACATTTATAACCCGTTGATTAAGCAATAAAAGTTAACTGACAAATGTTTCTAATTGTAAAAATATAGAGTTTTGGTTGACAGCTATAAAAATCAACTTCATAATTTGCATCCTCGCTGATCAACACGACAGCGAAAACAAAGTTCTTTAAAAATTTATCGACGACCGATAAGAGCGGGCGCTGAAGATTTAAGCGGGTTTAGAAGACTGAATTCGCGAAGCAATTTTTAGCTCGCACTTATTGGATGAAGGAGTAGAAATACTCCGTCAAACACCAAGAGAGTGATTCGAGCGACAACAGAGATTAAACAAAAGAGTTTGATC
>NZ_CALPCV010000052.1:0-5085 GCF_943193095.1 Parasutterella muris
GGCTCAGAGCCGCGAAAAGACAACTGCCGCAGCCGGAGAAGGTTGTTCTGCTGAAGATAAGTCATGCGGGGAGTTTTTCGCGAAGATTCTGATTCGGGGTTTTGAGAAACCGCAGGCAAAGACAAACAGATATCGACTGTGGTTATTCTGTGTATTAGATGATTGAAAACTCTGAAAACCCGCATGGATATTGGGTTCTGGCGGCCCCAACAATAATTGAATATTCCCTATTGGTGAGGCTTTGCAGATGCTATAAATAAATTGCCATATATTTTGCCATAATCTTACACGGATAAAATACGGCAAAGAACAAAAAAATTGCCCCGACAGAGCGGGGCAAAATTTATCTTTTGCAGCTGGCAGAGCTCTTCTTTATTGAGAAATATTTCCTCTCCGCGACTTCGCCTTTTTTTCCGATGTTGAATGACGAAATAGGGCGGTGGTAACCCATCACTCGTGTCCAGACTTCGCATTTGGTGCGTTCACTGTTTGTAATGCCGAACTTTTCAATGTTGTCCATGTTCATCTCCTGAGCTGGATTGCGCACCATTCAATGATTCCTCTATCGCTGACTGCGCGTTCTGCACATCGATTAAGAGCTGCTGAAGAGAGCTCAAATGCTCGTTTAAATCTACCACACTCTCTAAGCTCGGTTTGTAGGCGTCGCTGTATCTCGGCATCTCTGCTGCGCACCCTGACAGCAGAGTCGTTAAGAACAGAAATAGACTGCTGAAGTTTTGCAATTTCATGATCTTTCCGCTGTAAATTTTCAATTTGTTGAATTAGCGAATGCTCTCGGTCCTGAGCCCAGCGCAGCTCAACTTCCTCTTGGCCAAAATGATAGGCGCACATCGCGGTCGCAATGAATCCAGCTACTGTTAGTATTGCTCTAACCATTCCACCTCCGCTCTGGTCCAAGATCGACGTGAACGAATGTCGGATAGAAGCCAACACCGCCCTTGCATCGCCTATTAGCGATAATTTTTAGACGCCCGAGGGCCTCCTGCCACCGTTTTTGATTGCGATATCGCGTAGGCCGAATGTCTGCCGCCTGGCCCTTAACATGGTAAGAGTTTTTAGCTCCACCGACTGCCGCATTGTGCTCAGGCGACCTATAGCCAGAGTTGATAAAAATTGGTTCTCCGAAGTCTGCCCGGATTTCCTCCAATAAAGAATAAAGGCCTGGGTCAACGACCTCGGGCCATGGGCTGGATTTGCCATCTCTTGATGCAAACTCCTCGGGTTTGAAGTGTTCACTCATGATTCACTCCCGGTAATTTATTGTTGAGTCTGTTTTTATGTTCCTCCTGGACCAGTGCCAGCATGTCTCGGACTCGTTTTGGAATGATTGAACCGAATCCGGATTTCTCAATGTTCTCCAGAATCGAGATCAATTCATTCAGCGAAAGCGCTCCGATTGCCCAGGCGCCAATCCATGGCTCGTTGAGAATCTGGTCCACACCGTGGAACCCGATGGCAGTCAGGAGGATCAAAAATTTCCTGACCACGCCTCTCAATCCTTCACGGCTGGACCACGTTCCCGTCCTCGCTGCGGCAAAAATACCTGTCAGGTAATCCGCAACTACAAAACTGAACAACCAATAAAACAAATGCTGATGTTCGCCCATCAACGTGCTCACAATGCTCGTGAAAATGCCAGCCAGGGCTAAGCAGGCGTTTTTTAGTATCTCGGGATTCAGCTCCTCGATAGCACTGGCAATCTGCTGCCACATTTGTACTCTCCTAAATTCAATCTCGAAGCACTGTTACCTTAGGTAATTCAGGCCACACGACAGAATCAGGGAAACCCTCCTGTGCAGGAACGTCTCTCAGGGCCTGCCGATAGGCTTTCACTGTCGCTAAATCGTCATCACTGATCGGGTAATCTCCACTGACTAAATAATCAGTTTGTGAAAGAAGGCGATCTCGCTGAGATCGGACTGTCTGGGCTTTTTGTTCTGCTAGCTCCTCAGCTGTCGGCTGAGGAATTGCCTCAATCGTGATTGCCTTCAGATTCCCATCCTCATCATTGATCTGTTTTTCCCGCCATAGTGCAGGATTCTCTGCGACGAATTTGCGCAACCATAATCGGAGGGTGTTCGATCTCTGAGTGCGTGACTGGTGCGGAATCTCAACGCCTATAAAATCCTCAGGGCCGGCAGGAAACGGGATGGCATCCCAATCGCTTTCAGTGCTGTTTTTGTCCCTAATTTTGTAGAAAACCTTTGGTTCCATTGCGGGCCTGACCACTGTTGAACAGGGCGGGAAAAACCATTTGCCCGGGCTGCGGGGATTCGGTTGTGCAATGTGCGAATCTGTGAAAAATCCATCTTCGTCATAAACGTAGACGGTTTTCACTAAATTTTCAACGGAGTTTGTCATGCTTACCTCTAAAAAAATTGCAGCACTCAAGCCGCGGGATCAGCGCTATCAAATAACAGATCAATCTGGACTAGCGCTCAGAGTCCAAACGTCTGGTGTTAAATCATGGGTTTTACGGGTTCCTCAGAATGGCCGAATCGTCGATATCACTCTCGGTCACTGGCCAGAGGTTTCATTAATGCAAGCTCGTGCGATTGCTCGACAGAAACGCAAAGAGTTCGAACTTGAGCCCTGCGGTTCGTATACCGTGCGCGATGCATTCCGTTTTTGGTGCTCCAAAAAACGGGGGCGCATCAGTAGCTACCGAGACGAAAAAATTCGTCTTGAAAAATACGTGATATCAAAAATCGGGAGTCGCCAGCTCGATTCAATCACGCCGCCGATCGTCATCAAACTGATGGAGCCAATTGAGGCCGCAGGTCACCAGTCAACAGTCAAACGACTGCTGATGCGTACCCGTGAAATTTTCGACATGTCTGTTAATGCGGGATACCTACAGTCAAACCCACTGGCAAAAATTACTAAAGTTTTTCCTGTCCCTGAGGTTCGCCACATGCCTGCTATCGACTGGCGGGAGCTGCCTATCGTGATCTCTCAGGTTGAGGCGCTGGCACCTCCGAAATACAGGGTTCTGTTCTATTTCTCATTAGCCACATTGTTGCGCCCGGGCGAGGTTGTTTCAATGCGCCTCGACTGGATCAACGAGGAGGCGATCACAATCCCTGCCGAATACATGAAAATGAAACGCGCTCATAGAATCCCGCTGACACCGTTTCTGATTTCGCTCATCAGCGAGGCAAAACGAATGCGGAAAAATAAACGTTCTCCATTTTTATTCCCCGCCACAAACGCGAACCGTCCCATTAGCTCACAGGCCATGGCCAAATGGCTGCACGAGCAGCCAGCATTTAGGGGCCGTCTGGTTGCTCACGGACTGCGTTCAATCGGGCGGTCCTGGTTCGCTGACAACGATGTTCCATTTGAGATTGCCGAGGCTTGTTTAGCGCACGTGGTCGGGTCGCAGGTGGTCCGAGCGTATCAACGAACCGATTTTTTTGCACCGAGACAAAAAATTATGCTCAGCTGGCATGCGTTCATCCAGCAATGTGCTCAATGTGCTCAGCTACTGACGCAAAACACTGATTCACATGAGGATTAGGCTCGAATATCTCGACATTTTTGCCACGTGCTCAGCACAGTCAAAAAACTGCTCCCCGCCGTTCATTGGCGGGGGTTCCGAGCAATCCCAGAAAATTCCCGAATATCAAGGGTACATTTCGTTTGCGAGCGGTCGCACTAGGGAACGGAACAAACCTATCAAAAATTGGTTGGTCGGGAGGTGCGATCTCCGACGCCGAGGTTGAATCTGGCGATTCAAGTTCAATCTCAACAAACACAGCTACCGGCTTTCAGTTGTTCAACTTCTCCGCGAACCGATCAAATCAAGTTTTTGGTGCATCAGGTACTGTTCAACCGTCTGCCATGCGAGCACTGGTTTTGATTAGGGCATTTTAAAATGCTCGGATGAGCGCCAATGCCCGTAAAGAATTAGGCTGTACGGTATCTGATGCTCCGTACTGATCATTAGCGAGGCTAGCGTCGAATTCGAGAACTGACGAATCCGATCCGTCAGTCACGACAAAATTCTGCACCCAACGGCGCATGCCAGCGAACGGACCGTTACCGCAAACGGCCCCAGATTCTGGCGTTACGAACCCAGCAAGCAAAGAAGTACCGTCGATATTCGGAAAGTGAATTTTAAGAGTTTTGCTACAATGCGGAAGTCCTGTTCAGGTGTACATGACTGAGCGAGGAATTGAACGGTTTCGCTCTGGTCACCCGCTCAATCTTTGACGCAAAAACCAAAGCAAACGGCTCAAGGATTCGCCGTCCTAGAGCCGCTCAAATGGAAGATTAGACATGTACTCTAAAAAATCTTCTGCTCTGATTATAGCAAAGCTGATTAGGCGATGGCTACCAAAACTGGTTATCGCCCTGATTCTCCTGCTGTGGTCGCGATAAGAGCACGTGAGTAAATGCCCCAGTTGGTTTCTTGCCGGCTGGGGCAGCGTGTTTCCGGACCGAATATGACGGGAGGAATTTATTTCGATCGATTTTTGGAGGCATCGAAAGGGTTTGCGCATGGAGATGTCTCATTTCGAGACGCTCCCGGACGAACGGGGGCAAATAAAATCAATTTCCCTGACGGATATCAAACAGACCAGCAGGGCGTCACAATCTCGCTGGATTCCTCTAGATCAAGCGTCATCTATGGAGCCTCAGAAACTGTGCAACCTGCATCAATACGTGCACTAGCCTTAATACGCGCGTATTAAGGCCAATACCCTCAATGCCGCAGGTTGAACAGTGCTTGAATTGCCATAAATCGAGCTTACTCGATCAGCCGAGTAATTTAGAACCTCGTACGATGTACCGCCCGTTGGCTGAGCCTCTAACAATGTCGGAACCTGCGAAGATACAGCCATAGCTCCGTTTGCACTTGTAAGTATGCCGTACAAAGTTGTAAAAGCACCCCAGTTATTCCTGAAAAATTGCAGAACTAGAGAACTAAAAATTTAAAAATCACAAAAAATCCTTTTATTTCAGTGGAATAAAAGGATTTTTCGTGTTATACTAGATTACCTAATTAGATAATCGATTGTAATTATGAATACGCCAAAACTTCCTCCGCTCATTATTAAA
>NZ_CALPCV010000053.1:0-5032 GCF_943193095.1 Parasutterella muris
ATGATGAAGTAGATTTCCTGATTGTTATTTTCTTCGGTGATGAAGAAATTTTCTTTACCGCGAAGGGACTGAACGCCATAGTATGCTTCAGCCGGGACTTCCAAGTCGCCGATGAAGTCATGTTCAATACGAGCCATTATTACTCCTCTATTTTAATAGCCGGCCAAGCCGGCCGCCCTACTCTCATTTTTGTCAGTCGGGAGACTGTGGTCATACAAAAATGAGAGTTATGTAAATATTTTTGAACAAATGGATTTAAATAAAGTGTTTAAATTGATTTGTTTCGCAACGTAACATAGCACAAATTGAACAAAACAGCGATAAAAAAAGACATTCTTAGAAAAATATTAGGGTAAGTACCTAATGAAATTACCTGAAATAACTATATTAAGCTTAGGATAAAGCGTGTGCAGTTCAAGGATTTAAGCCCTTTCCCCTTGCATTCGTGCCAAGAAAAAGAAATTCATGCAGGATTTCGCGAAAGTGCTCAATCCAAGATTAAAGAGTGAATTGAAAGACAAAATCAATCTGAATTTACAATCACTCGCAAATTTTCGCTTGACAAAAAAGGTTCGTTACCTTTCGATAACGAACCTTTATTAAACTAATTCAGTGTTTGGAATTAGTCGAGCTTGAGTTCACGAAGAGGAATAACACGTTTCAGTGTGGGTTCTTCCTTGCCCATGATGCCCTGCTCAGCCATCTTACGACGCATGAAAGCGATCTGAGTCTTCAGAGGAAGATCCTTCGGGCAGAAGTCGTGGCAGGCCAGCAAAGACATGCAGCCGAACACGCCGGATTCTGTACCGAGGATTTCGTAGTAATCAGCATCGTTGCGGTGATCGCGAGGGTCCAGACGGAAACGAGAGATCTTGTTGATTGCAACAGCGCCGACGAAGTCAGGACGCATACGGAAGTTACCGCAGGAAGCGACGCAGCAGCCGCATTCTACGCAGCGGTCAAGCAGGTAGATGTCTTCGGCCAGGTGCGGATCCATCGGAGTTTCAATCTTGGAAAGATTGACTTCTTCGTCGTTAAGGTGACACCAAGACTGGATGCGTTCGCTCATGCCGCGCATCCACTTACCGGTATTGACAGAAAGGTCACCGATGAGTTCGAAGCCCGGGAGCGGAGCCAGTGTGAAGTGCTCAGGAAGGTCGCGAGTCAGGCAGCGGCAGGCCAGAGTCGGTTTGCCGTTGACAAGCATCGCGCAGGAGCCGCAAATACCGGCACGGCAGACGAAGTCAAACTGCAGAGAAGGATCCTGTGTGTCTCTCAGTTCATTCAGGAGAATGTAGAGAGTCATAGAATCTGTTTCAGATACAGAGTATGTCTGCAGGTGCGGAACGCTTTCCGGATCTGCGGGGTTGTAACGGAGAATGCTCACCTGAAGCATGCGGTGGTTCTTTGTCTGAGGAGCCGCCTGTTCCTTTTTGTCTTCAGCTGCAGCCATCTGTTGTACGTTTTCAGCCATTTAAATTCAACTCCAAAGGTTATGACAGGGGTTCGTCGATACGTTCGTTCTTACCGCGCAGGTCTTCCGGAAGAAGCTGGAGGTAAGGCATCAGTGCATTCTGGATAGCGAAGCGGTCAGCGCCTTCAGCTTCCATCTTGGCACGGATTTCATCAACCTGTTTCTGACGAATCGGTGTCTCGGGGTTGTCAATGTAGTTCTTAGCACCGTAACCGCGCCATCCCGGAGGCAGCTCCATCTTGGAGATGTCAAGATCCTGGTATGTGATGGTCGGCAGTGTGTCGTTTTCGTTCTTCCAAGTAGAAAGAGTACGTTTGCACCATTCGGCGTCGTTACGAACCGGGTAGTCAATACGGAAGTGGGCACCGCGGGATTCTGTACGTAGAGAAGCACCGAGAGCCATGCCGAGGGCGACACGAAGCATCTTCTGTGTTCTGTAGGCGTAAACGAGTTCGGGGTTAGCACCCGGCTGGTTCTTAACAGCAACGTTGAAGCTCTTCTTGTAAAGGTCTTCAAGTTCTTCGACAGCCTGAGAAAGCATATCGCCGTTACGGAAAATACCGACCTTAGTGGTCATGATTTCCTGCATACGTGTACGAATTTCGGCCATGTTTTCTGTGCCGGAATTCTTAGCGAAGGCGTCGAGCTTGGACTGTTCGCGTTTGATGAAGTCGTAAACAACGCGTGTCGGGATATCAATAGCGTTTTCAGGTTTATCGCAGAAGTCAGCGATACATTCGCCAATGATCATACCGGCGACGACGGTTTCAGCAACGGAGTTGCCGCCCAGGCGGTTAAAGCCGTGCATATCCCAGCAAGCAGCTTCACCGGCAGCGAAGAGGCCCTTGAGGGTTTCAGATTCGCCTGTGGGTTTGGTACGAACGCCGCCCATGGTGTAGTGCTGAGCCGGACGGACAGGAATCCAGTCTTTAGTCGGATCAATACCAAGGAAGTAATGGCAGATTTCGTAAACTTCGCGGAGGTTGTGCTTGATGTGGTTTTCGCCGAGCAGCGTGATGTCGAGCCAGAGGTGTTCACCGAAGCGGCTCTTAACGCCCTTGCCCTGAGCGATACGTTCTTCCATACGGCGGGAAACAACGTCACGGGAAGCAAGTTCTTTCTTTTCAGGTTCGACGTCCGGCATGAAGCGGTGGCCGTCAACGTCACGGAGCAGACCGCCGTCACCGCGGCAGCCTTCTGTTACCAGAATACCGGCAGGGAAAATACCTGTCGGGTGGAACTGAACGGCTTCCAAGTTGCCGCACATGGCAACACCGGTTTCCAGAGCGATCGCATGACCTGTACCTTCGCAGATCTGAGCGTTTGTGGAAACGCGGAAGAGCTTGCCGGCACCGCCGGTAGCAATGGCTGTCGCACGAGCGACATAGCCGATGAGTTCGCCGGTGATCAGGTCACGGACAACAGCACCGTAGCAACGGGAGCCGTCGTGGATAAGCGCGATGGCTTCAACACGTTCGTGAACCGGAATACCGTAAGCAATGACACGGTCGCTGACCGCGTTCAGCATAGCGTGGCCGGTACCGTCGGAAACGAAGCATGTTCTCCATTTCTTTGTACCACCGAAGTCACGCTGACCGATAAGGCCTGCGGCTTCTTTACGTTCGGTAATCGTAACTTTTTCGCCGTTAATAATGACCTGACGGTCTCCCGGAGTGATACGGCTCCAGGGCACGCCCCAAGCAGCCAGTTCACGGACTGCTTTAGGTGCGGTGTTAACGAACATACGAACCACTTCCTGGTCTGCGCCCCAGTCGGAACCGCGGACCGTGTCTCCAAAGTGCACGTCCTCGTTATCGCCGACACCCTTAATTACGTTCGCGAGAGAGGCCTGCATACCGCCCTGAGCAGCTTTAGAGTGAGAACGTTTCGGGGGAACTAGCGAAAGGATGATGGAATCATGACCGCGACGCTTGGCACCGACAGCCATACGCAGACCTGCAAGACCTGCGCCAATGACCAGCACATCCGTATAAATAACTTTCATTTAGTAGATCTCCTTGATCCAAATTAACCGAAAAGACGGGTGCACTTTCCGGCAGCATGGGGTAAACACGCAACAGCTTAAAGTACAAACACCACTCGGCCCACCCTCTTGCGAGTAAGGGTTGACCATGAAAAGAATTTCTACATAAAACTGTTTGAGCAGAAATTTAGTCCAACTTTGAAAAAATCTCAACGTCTTTATTAGTTTTGTTCGCGTTTTCTATAGTTTTGCCGTAATAAAAACTTAGGATTACAGAGGCGTTTTGGACCTTTTATCTTCTTTAACTAAATAATTAATTACTCAAAGATTCTTATAGTTAAGACAATTTTAAGTAATTCAAACTGAGGACAGCAATTGGGATTCAATCTGATTTGTAAGTTTTCTGCTCTTTTTCTGATTTTTCATAAGTACTTTCCCTTAATTCTCTCTTAGTAATGATTTTGTATGTTTCTTACAACATCTTAAGAATTCAAGGGCTCCTGAAGACGTGAGTTTTGATTTTTTACCGCCCGTTTGAATTTTCGAGTCGATGATTTTTTTTAATTTGGCTGAGTAAATATTTAGTTAACGAACCAAAAACATTTATTCGTTCATTTTGAGCAGATTATTCGGGAAACTACTAAACCATTTAGAAAAATACTTAAGGGTTTTTCTTTAATTTGACTCAAACTGAGTTCTGACGGGGCTTTTCGGGGTTGTCTCGATAGAAATTTAAGCGGAAGATTCAATTCAACAAATTCAACGAACCAATTTTTAAACGAAGGTAATTCAAATGTCTAAATTCGAAAACGGCCTTTTAAGCTCCGCAGCAGTAAATGTAGAAAAAGACATTAATGCGGCAGTACAAACCGTTGTAGAGGAAACAGAGGCGTTCTCTTTATCGATTCGCCGTTCCGCCGGCCTGGTATCGATTAAAGAAGACGGCATGGTCTGTGAGATCAGCGCTTCTCTGAGTCATACATTTGGATCTGCAGAGCGTTTTGACCTTATCTCCGCTGCGGTTGATCGTCACGTCTACCCTTTTAAGCTCTCTCAGCTTTTATCGAGCGGTAAAGCCGAACTTCGTCTGCGCGACAAGAGCGGCGAAATTTTCTGGGCCAGACTGAGCAGAGCCATTGAAGAAGACAGATATCTCTTTGAAGATATCGACATCGAAAAGAATTTCGAACTGGATTGTGAGGACCTTCTTGAAGAACAGGAACGCTCCTTTCCCTGGTCAGAATCCGATCGAACCATCCAGTAATCGTTCGTTCTAATAAAAAACGGCCGCCCGGTTTGGGCGGCTTAATTTTTTGTTTTTATTCGCAAACAAATGAAGAAAGCCTGCGACGTAATTTAGATGAACTACCTTGCACTCACGTGCGAGGTTTCATGGGAGCATGCTCCCCTTTCTAGCAATTGGCGAATACCCACACATGCATGCAGGTTTCGTACAATTGCGGGCGTGTCCACAACGACGCCCCTATCAAGTTCGAACAGCTTTTTGAGCCACTCATCCCCGAGTTCTTTTCGGCCGATATTGGCTGCGCCATTGATATCGGCATTGATCAAAT
>NZ_CALPCV010000054.1:0-4197 GCF_943193095.1 Parasutterella muris
TTTCATTAGTGTAGATATCTGTTCTTCAACTTTCATTGTTGACTCCCTAAGTAGTCAACTTTTTTCAGGACAAGACAATGAAAGAGACATCGACGCGATTACAAGCATTTATGAACAGGCGGTGCTTTTAGGAACTGGAAGTTTTGAGATTGATCCGCCTGATGAAAAAGAGATGCTTCGAAGAATGCAGCAGGTTTTTGCTTTTAAAGCACCTTATTTAGTCGCCGAATTAGAGGGGCAGATCTTAGGCTTTGCCTACGCGTCCGCCTATCGTCCGAGAGCTGCCTATCGCTTTACCGTTCAGGATTCGATTTACGTCCACCCTGAATGCCGGTCCGTCGGCGTTGGCACACAGCTTCTCACCTCGCTGATCTCTGAGTGCGAAATTCGCGGATTCTCTCAGATGATCGCCATCATCGGCGACTCTGAGAATAAAGCGTCAATCGGTCTGCATAAACACTGCGGTTTTGAGCATGTCGGCACTCTGAAAAACGTCGGATTTAAATTTGACCGCTGGCTGGATTCAGTACTCATGCAAAAAACGCTATCCGCAAGCCAAAACTGACTAAACTAATCAGATCCACTTTAATTGAGACGGTTATGGACGACTACAAAACTGAATACGATCCCGAATGGGTTTTAGCGACACTCAACGACGCTAAAGAAGCGCTGGAAAATTTAATCGCCTATGTTGAAGACAATCCCGATGCCGTCAAGGAAACACTTGATGACGGAATTCAGGATGTATACGCCAAGCTGAATTACGCATACAACAGCGCCAAAGACGGCCCTGAAGCACTCATGACCATGGACGACGATGACTTAGTCGCTTTTCCGAACATGCTACCCTTCAAGCACGGCGTCGACGTCACCAGAGAATAACGAGACTCTCGGATCTAGTCGACTTCACTGACTTTCAGATCCGAGATTCGATAACCGAAAGCGGCGAGTGTTCCAAGATACAGCACCGCCGCACCGACAACCACCGCAAGAATTAGTGCGACCTTGAGAATCCAGGCGCAGGTGAGCTCTGTCCAAACCACATAGTGCTGAATCACGCCCAAATAAACAACGAGCAGCGCGGCGCCGACAAAGATAGCAATAAAGAGCTTTTTCCAGCCGGCAAGCGGCGTGAAAACGCCTCGTTTCCTAAGCGTCAGCATCAGCACACCCGCATTAAAGCAGGCTCCCATACCGACAGAAAGCGCAAGCCCCGCGTGAGAAAACAGCGGAACATTGATCAAATTGAAAATCTGAGTCACAACGAGCGCCGTACATGCAATCTTCACCGGTGTCTTGATATCTTTCTGCGCGTAAAAACCGGGCGCGAGGATCTTAATGCCGATCAGCCCAATCAGACCGCAGGAGTAGCCGAGCACCGCCGTCGAAGTCTGAAAGACATCATTGGCGTTAAAGCGGGCGCTTTGGAAGAGAACTGCAACCAGCCCTTCCCCAAGCATCGCCAAACCAATTGCGGCAGGAATCGCAAAAGCCGCCACCAATTTAAGCCCCCAATCCAATAGCGCGTTGTAGCGCTCCTTCAGTCCTTTGGAAAAGGCTGCTGAAAGACTCGGCAGAAGAACTGTACCCAAGGCGACTCCTAAAAGCGCAGTCGGAAATTCCATGAGGCGATCGGCGTACGCAAGCCAAGTCACCGACCCTTCCTGAAGAAAAGACGCGATATTTGTGTTGATCAGGATGGAAATCTGAGCGACGCCAACACCAAAAAGCGACGGCACCATTAATTTGAGCACGCGGCGAACGGATGGATCTTTAGCTGCGGTTATCGGATTGATGAATCTCGGAAAAAGACCGAGCTTCACCAACTGAGGAATCTGAACAAAAAGCTGAAGAAATCCGCCGGACATTACACCGATTGCCAGTGCAAAAATCGGACGTTCTAAATGAGGCGCAATAAAAAGCGTCGCGGTAATCAGCGAGAGGTTTAAGAGAATCGGAACCGCCGCCGGTATCGCAAAGTGTTTCCATGTATTAAGAATGGACGAGCTCAGCGCGACCATTGACATGAAGAAGATATACGGAAACATGTACCGCGTAAGCTGTACAGCCGTATCAAAAGTCGTCGGCTCCTCGGTGAGACCTGAGGCAATTACCCAGACGAGCACCGGTGCGGCCAAAACGCCAAGTATGCTGACGACTAAAACTACAAACGCCAGCAGAGAGGCAACTTTGTCGATAAATGACTTAGCCTCATGAGGCGAGCGTGTACTTCGGACATCCGCGAGCATCGGTACAAATGCCTGCTGAAACGCTCCCTCGGCAAAGAGCCTGCGCAATAAATTCGGCAGTCTGAAGGCAACATAGTAGGCATCCGTATCTCCGCTTACGCCAAAAACTCGGGCAATAAGGATGTCTCGAATCAGACCTGTGATACGAGATAAAAGTGTCATGCCGGATATAACCGCGGCGTTGCGAAAGATGCTCACGTCTGTACCAAAACAAAAATACTGTAAGAACAGGATTGTAACAGTCCTTGACAGCCAGGCGACGCTATGCCTATGACGGCACTGCCCGAAAGAAACAATCCTATCTTCCGTCCACAATATAGGCGAGAGCGCTTCCAAAATCTGCTTCTGACACAAGAAGCTGAAGTTATCGAAAAAGTCAATTGTCTCTCTGTTGGTTAGGCCTAAGCGATTTTGCGAGGTTAAAAATCCCAGCACTTGGATTATTGACCTCTTAAAATGAGAATGTCAGTTGCTTGGATAAGGTACTATCTCTAACACGTATTCTTTGCTTATAGAAAGCGGGCTGTGAACGCCATGTGCTCATCTAAAGGATTAACCTTGAACTCTTTGTTGTATTCAGTCAGGAAGCACTTGAATCCCTTAGCTTTCACCTCAGAGTTCTTTACCTTAGTGCCTAGCAGTAAAACAACCCATGTTGGAACTACTTCGCAAAGTTTTGTGTGCCTAACAGACAATTGCCTCCCGGTTGATAACAGGAGGTTTTTTTTATATAATCCTGCTCTTTCGTATGGTTCTTTTTCATTTGAGAAAGAGCAAATTTGATTAACCTAACCGGCCGAGCCCGTAGTATTGCTAGTGGCGACCGGTAAAGATTGAAGACGCCACTCGCATAGGCAAGGAAAATAAACAATGGCAAATACTAAGCAAGCTCGCAAGCGCGCTATTCAGGCAGTTGCTCGCAACAAGCATCTTTCCGCTCAGCGCTCTCGCTATCGTACAGCTATCAAGAACGTTCGCAAAGTCATCCTGACCGGCGACAAAGAAGCTGCACTGGTTTCTTACAAGACCGCTCAGTCCGTTATTGACTCAATGGCTGACAAAGGCGTTCTGCACAAAAACGCAGCTGCTCGTCATAAGAGCCGCCTCGTTGCTGCTATCAAGGCTATGGCCTAATTCTGCAGCACCTGCCTTATAAAAGGCATGGAAAAAAGCTCGGGTACATACTCGGGCTTTTTTTGTCCTACGTCCCATCCCCTGCGCTCTTCTCAGTTTGCTCGCCTTGGCGAGGAGGAAACCTTAGGGAACTTAATTTAGTGAAACGCTTTTCAGCGACTGCATAAATGGAGCAGTTACACAGCCTTGCTAACCAACATTAGAAGAACAGAATGCGAGCGTAATTTATGCGCTGCTTCGACAGCTCCGGAGAATCGAAAATAACTTTAGTGTCTTAGAAGCCAGACGAGCGGTGTACGAGTGGACATACAAGATCATTTTGTATTGTGCTGTCTCAGTCTTATCCTAACCCGTTTGATACAGAAGCAGCTGAAAGAGAATACATTGAAATTCTCTGTGAAACGGGCGGTAGAAGCCCTCACTCTGTTCCGTGTCATTCCGTTGAATACATCAGTATCAGTGTATGGTTGCAAACTCAGAAAGAAGCACAGCTTGCGGAGAATACAAGCCTCTTCTGGAAATTGACACTGATGTCTGGAGATCGTGAGACCTGGAGCCAATGACGCGTCTTAAGAGTCACGGCTCTTTAGTTAGAGATCTTGGAAGAAGCCTTAAAATCCGATGAATCGTTGAACTACGAAGCCGCTAGAATCTAATATCTGATAACGCCTTGGTACTCAAGGGATATATTGAGAAATCATTAAAAAAATAAGAAAAAATCCCCGTTTTGTATACAGCCTGAATTCCGTGCCCTCTAGGTGATAAATCTTGGAGGCACGGCTATCTTCAGAGCTTCCATCGTCGCTCTTAGTTT
>NZ_CALPCV010000055.1:0-3591 GCF_943193095.1 Parasutterella muris
GGGATTACTCTTTAAACAGTAAACTTTAACTAGGTTTAACAACATCAAGTAGTCAACCGATTTCAGGAAATGACAACCATTGATAACGGTGCTTATCATTTTTCCACATTCTAACTGCAGCGATTTTGTCTATTGTCTTTATTGAATACTTTTCAAATGTAGGTGAAGAATCCCTATTAACCTTTTCAGCAAGAACTTCTCTTGGTGTAATCGGAAGAACTCCTTCTTGCAATCCGGCTCGAAACAGTTCAGCTTGAGCACGTGCCTCTGAAATAGAAAGTTCTGATGCACTTCCCAGGTTCTTATCTTTTCGTTTACCTCCGATGCTATATCTCATCACATAAGTTCTTGAGTTGCCTCTGACTCGAAGCATTAAATTCGGAGCTACGGTGTGTCTTCCGTCTGGAAGACTAAAAATATTTTTAGCTGTTACTTTTGCCATAAAAACCTCCGAAAAAATTGTATCCGTCGAACCTAAAAATGTATCCGCCGAACCTAAAAATGGCCCACAAATGGCCCACAGAAGTATAGCAAAGAACTTCTCAAGATTTCTCAAGCCTTCTCGTTCGTAAATTATAGAGTGAGAAATATTAAGAAGTTAATATTATGTTTATAAAAGATTTTTATTAACATATTCTCAATACTTCTCAAAATTTCTCAACTCTTCTTAATGAGTTGTTCTAAGGACATTTTCTCCACCAAACATCCTCCTTCCTATTTTTAAATTCCCATAGTTCTGAATTGAGTTTGACCGTGTGGTTCATGCGCTGACGCGTGATATATTTCCACAGCGTAGGTTGACAGTATTTATTCAGAAATGATTCAGGATTATTTTTCTTTAAGCCGTAAAAGCGACACGTATTACCTTCTCAGAATCATCAATAAAGTTGATTTTGCAGAAGAGGTCGTCTGGGCCTGCGATTACGAAATTCACACGCCGCAGGATCTGGATCAGATTGCCGACAGGATTATTTCTTACCTTTTGAACGGCTTTGATTCGCTCTCGAATTGGCACGGCGATAAAGAAGGATTTCATGAACCGATTCAGCATTTCGGTTTTGAATCCGTCATTCAGACAGAAGAAATTGTTCCTGCGCTGATAAGGAATGACGCGGATGCTGATCCGTTTGTCAAAAAGGTGCTCGGCCTTGTTCGGGATCGAAAGAGTGAATTGGAAGGCAAAGAACTGATGACAAAAGCGGGACTGCTGTATCACGCGCTTGAGGATTCATCTCTTTGTGCGCCAAAGGATCCGCAAGCGGATATTTCAATCCCGCTTAAGTTGATTTTTGAGCGAGACCTTACTTCGGTCTCGGCTCTTTTGCAGAACTACGCTTAAATTATTCGATACGGCTCTCATCACGCTGAATTCTCATCAGCGTCTTACGAATCATTGTCGAGGGCGACCAATCTTCTTTCGCTTTTCTCAAGCCGGCCAATCCCAAGTCTTCTTCGCGATTGATCTGTTTGAATTCTTCCGGCAGCGCTTTTGCGAAAGCGGAAGCCAGAGCAGGGTACGCGCCGGTAACGTTTCGATCGGCTTTTTCAATATGGACTGAGAAAATATCGCCGCCGACGCCGGAGCCGTAGGTAAATCCGAAGATGTCGTCTCCGTTGACGAGTGCGCCTCCGATCAGGCCGAAGTCTTCGAAATGATCGAACGCGAATTCAATCGCGACTTTTTCCGCTTGGAGCGACTCTGTCATTTCCCCGTGCGCTTCATACCATTTTGCTAAAAAGCCGCGGCATTTTTCAATCATTGGCGCGTCAAGCGGAACAAAGGCCGCATCGGGGTAGGCTTTGTAAAAACGCTTATTGAAATTGCGTTTTCCGTGCAGATCGCGGCCTTCAAGTGTTTCGATGCGGGATCTGTCGTAGACGTAGTCCCACCAGGAATTTGAAGACACCGTAATGAAATTGCGGTAGCGCATCAGTTCGGAGATTTTCTCGGTCATATAGGTAAACCGGCCAAACAGAATCAAGGGTTCTTTACAGTCTTTGCAGCTGCACTCAAGCGTCTGCATAATTTTGAGGATATTTTCGCTTTGCAGCGGCAGGACATAAGCTGCAGGAATATCCGGGTAAGGCATCCAGTTTAAAACCAGTTCGCCTTCTACTAAACCCCATTTAATTTGATACTCTTCCGCTCTTCCGATGACGGAGGCAATCGATAAATTGCAGTCTCCGGTCTGAAGTTTAGGAAGCTGCTCTTTTAAGAGCGGAAGCTGTTCAAGTGTGACAGGTTTGAGTTCTATCTTCATTTCTAAATTTTTCTGGTTTGACCCTAAGAGGATATACTAAACAAGATTATCTAACTCTTAAAATCTATTCAATACGGGCAGTTACCAAGGCGATATGGACGACCAAGTCATACAAAATATCCTGCATATTCAGCCAAATGCTTTTGTTTTCTTGGGGATCGCGCTGGTCAGTTATTTTCTAGGCCGATTAATTAAGTCAAAAATCCCTCTTTTGCAGAAGCTTTCGATTCCGGTTCCTTTTATCGGAGGTCTCCCTGTCGCAGGGATTATTCTTCTTTTTCGCATCACGGACACCGCGATTATTGATTTTGACGTCAGTCTCAATTCCATTGTGCTTCGGTTTTTCCTGACAATGCTCGCACTCTTTGGAACGTGGAAGCTCATCAGTCGGGGTGCCTGGGTTTCCATACTGTTTTGGGCTTTGGCTCTGGTGCTCGGTGTGCTTCAGGCCCTTGTCGGAATCGGCGCCTGCGAGATGCTCGGGCTGCATAAACATTTAGGTCTTTTAGTCGGCACGATCTCCATGATCGGAGGCTATGATACGGTCAATAATTTTGCGCCGACCATTGAACGGCTTGACGCGATTTCCGGCGCCGCCCAGATGGCTTCCGGCGTTGTGACGCTCGGCATGATTCTTTCTCTCATGATCGGCGCGCCCCTTGGCGAGTATCTCATCAGCAAGTACAAACTCAAAAATCCGAATTCCACTGAATTTGACAACCAGAGACTCTCGCGCTCGATCCTTCGCTCCCCAAGACCTTTTTATCAGCAGCACACCGTCGAGTGCATGAAGATTCTTGCGCTGAGTTTCGTCTGTATGGCTTTGGGCGACTTGTTTAATCATTATTTTCTACAGGATGTATTCATTCCGGATTATGTCAGCTGCATGATTTTCGCGATACTGATAAGAAATTTCGCAGATAAGACAAATTTTTTCAGCGTTGACGGTCTTGCGCTCAGAACGCTGACCAAAGTCATTCTGACAATTTTTATTGCTCTTTCGACCTGTTCGCTTCGACTCGACATGATCGGATCTGTCACTTGGGAAGTTTTGCTCATCACGTTTCTTGAGCTTCTTCTTAATGTTATTTATGCGTGCTGGGTTTATTTCAATTTTCTCGGCAGAAACTTCAAGGGAATGCTTTTTGCGGTCGGCGGTTTAAGCTTCTCTATGGGCGTCTGCGGCAACGGGTTGAGCAACATGCAGTCGCTCTGCGAAAAATACGGACCCAGCACGGATGGATTCTTAGTACTGTCTTGTCCTGAAAAAAGTTGACTACTTAGGGAGTCAACAATGAAAGTTGAAGAACAGATATCTACACTAATGAAA
>NZ_CALPCV010000056.1:0-3452 GCF_943193095.1 Parasutterella muris
ATCCTTTTATTCCACTGAAATAAAAGGATTTTTTGTGATTTTTAAATTTTTAGTTCTCTAGTTCTGCAATTTTTCAGACCCCAAATCCAGTCGTTTTTTCTCCGCTGCTCGGCATCAGATTTTTAAATTCATCTTCGACAAAGATATCCTCCGGATACACCGGTGCAATTTTTTTAATCCAAAAAACAAAATTAAAAAAGAAGCAGATTTTATCCTCCTGATGAAATCATCGAATGATCAGACTTTACATGATGTCAAAGAAAATACTCATAAGAGCACAATTCAAAAGTCAGAAAAATTAGCACTACAAGATTTTTTAGTTCCAAAAGAGGGAAGTGGTGCCTGAAACAGATTTAATTAACTTTATATTAATTAACAATCATCAATGTTTTATAGATATTAACATTAGAAGAGAAAGAATAAACAGATAAAAGAAAAATTAAAAACAGTTTAAATAATTATTTTCATTTTAAAATTAAAACTATACAAATAATTTATTTAATCACTATTTATTTTAATTTTAATAAAAGATCAAAATAACTTAGTTAGCTTCTCTGCATATTTATTATGAATTTCTTTTTATTTAGGTATTTGAAATTTTTTAAATCCATTGCCACGATTTAAAATAAAACCTAAACGAAGCAAAAGAGTGAGCAGTTAAGACGATTGAGACAGCAAATAGCAGCCATAAGATTATGACAGAAAGCCGGCTGGGGATATCACAAAATAGTTATTCACAACGCATTGTGAATTTGCATTGAATCATATTTTTCTTTCATATTCCGTTAGTTATATACATTCGGTTAAGTATAAACACTTAAATCGACGATATAAATATGTCCTGATATATATTGTTATTTCAATCTATTAGAATGTTTATCAAGAATAAACTTTAAATTTTACTATTTTTGCTGACGGCGATTGTTAAGAAATTAAATTACATATATTCATCTAGTTATAAGTTTCCTTGAAGTATTGAAATTTCATACAGCATCTCGTACTGTATAAATAACTGTATAAATAATTTGTACAGTAGCTTTTTGACAGTCCCTCTGGAAAAGGCTCTTGAAGTGTTGGATTTCTAAATCATTGACCGATGCCTTCAAAATAAAATAAGATGAATTTTGAAAACGTAAATTAATTAAATTAAAAAAAATTAAATAAGTTGATACATAATGAATTTCTATTCTTATTATTATCAATTGATTTGTGTTCTCTACCCTATCGGAGCAGAGCTTGCCTCAATTTTCTTTCTATAGAATTAAAGCCTATATAGAAATTTGTTTTGTTTACTTCTGGATTGAAATTTGTTAGAAGTTTGTTTATTGATGTTTAACTTTTAGTTGTCTATTTTATAAATCTTGATTCATATTTTAATTAATATCTTTCTTAAATAAAAATAAGGCGGTTTACGCTTTAACTGTGTCTCTATCGAGTCTCTTTTAAAATTTTTATCGGATGTATAATGATTAGATAAATAACAGACTGATCAAATTGAATAATTTAACGAAATTTGAATGTCTCAAAATCGGGGTGATTTTACATGAGTTTTAAAAAATGAGTTCGTAAAAATTCTCTCCCGCCTTCATATATTCGTAATTTCCTTCGTATAAGATTTTTAAATGTTGTAATCATCGAAACAATTATTCATTCATCTCTGGAGAATTTGTTATGCAGCGTCGCAGTCTTATTAAAGGAGCCTTCGCAGGTTTCCTTGCCGTCTCTTCTTTATCACTTGCGGTTACGTCCTTTGCCGCCAATACCGTCACCCTCAAAGTTGGTGCTTCGCCTTTGGTTTCCGGTGACGTCCTTAACTTTGTTAAGCCTGAATTGGCTAAAAAGGGTATCGACCTGAAGATCATTGAATTTACAGACTACATTCAGCCCAACTTAGCGCTGGCCGATAAAGAAATTGATGCAAACCTCTTTCAGCACAAACCGTTCATGGAAAAATTCTGCCAGGATAGAGGACTGAAACTGACTGCGCTGCCCGGCATCTATATCGCCCCGATCGCGCTTTACTCTAAAAAGATTAAAGACGTTAAAGAAATCAAAAAAGGCGATCGCCTCACAATCCCCAATGACCCGACAAACGGCGGACGCGCCCTTCAGCTTCTTGCAGGCGCTGGACTGCTTAAACTGAAACCCGGTGTCGGTCATATGGCCACTGTTGACGATATCGTTGAAAATCCGCTGAAGCTCAAAATCATTGAAGTGGAAGCCGCAACGCTGCCTAGAACACTTGACGACGTCAGAGCCGCCGTTATTAACCAGACCTACGCGCTGCCTGCGGGACTGAATCCGCTTAAAGATTCTCTGCTTCTGGAGTCTAAAGACTCTCCTTACGCCAATATGCTTGCGATCCGTACCGGAGATGAAAAGCGCCCCGAAATTGAAACCCTCGACGCTGCGCTCCATACACCTGAGGTGAAACAGTTTATTATCGAACGCTTCAAAGGTTCTTTAATTCCTTCTTTCTAAACGGCGAACTTAAATGAAAAAACGTAATTTCCTGCTCGCATGCGGCTTTTCTCTGATTTTCGGTCTGTCTGCGGCTCAGGCGGCTGAAACACTTAAAGTAGGCGCTACTCCTGTTCCGCACGCGGATATTCTTAACGTGGTGCAGCCTATGCTGGCAAAACAGGGCGTAGATCTGAAAATCGTGGAATTCTCTGACTATGTGCAGCCGAATCTTGCGCTCTCGGATAAAGACCTCGATGCGAATTTCTTCCAGCATCTTCCTTATCTGGAAACCTTTGCTAAAGACCGCGGTCTGAAATTAATCTCCGCAGGCTCCGTTCATATCGAACCGATGGGCGTTTACTCCAAAAAAGTAAAGAATCTTGCGGATCTTAAAAAACGTGCTTCTGTTGGTATTCCCAACGATCCGACCAACGGCGGAAGAGCCCTTCAGGTGCTTGCTAGCAATGGACTGATCAAGATGAAAGAGGGCGTAGGTGTTAACGGAACTCCGCTTGATATCGTTGACAATCCTAAGAATATCCGAATCGTAGAAGTTGAAGCGGCGACACTGCCTCGCGCCTTGGACGATTTGGATGCGGCGGTGATCAATTCCAATTTTGCGCTCGGCGCGAATTTAAATCCTTCTAAGGATGCGATCGCTATTGAATCCAAAGATTCTCCGTATGCGAACGTGATCGCTGTGCGCGCGGGAGATGAAAAGAGGCCGGCAATTGAAGCACTGATGAAGTCGTTGCATTCGCCGGAAGTTAAAAAGTTTATCGAAGATAAATATAACGGCGCTGTAGTGCCCGCTTTTTAACGAATTCCGCGGAATTCCCCGTGCGTAAGCGCGGGGATGGATAGCGGCCGGCCGAATGTCAATTCGGCCGTTGATTTTTGATATATCTCTCAATAATGGCAGTTGTTGCTCCGTCTCCAACTGAAATTACACAGTAACTTTTTGTCCAAAAGCGTTTGCCCCAAAGCAT
>NZ_CALPCV010000057.1:0-3143 GCF_943193095.1 Parasutterella muris
TCCTTTTATTCCACTGAAATAAAAGGATTTTTTGTGATTTTTAAATTTTTAGTTCTCTAGTTCTGCAATTTTTCAGAGCAGGACTTTATTATCTCTGTTCATAAATAACCATGACAAATCTAAGCTGTTGCTTCCTTTGTTTATCCCCGCTTAAGTGAAATCGGGTCGTTAAGTTTTCCTTTGGCTGGGAAGGATATTGAGCGGAGTTAAAAGCGAGATTTTGCCCATTTTGTCACCGCTATAAAAAAGGAATTTGAACTGTCAAATGAACAGCCCCTAAAAATGCGTCTTAAGTGAGTTTGCAATGAGAAATTTCTTCCGATGTCTGTTTCTCGCTTTAACTTCTTATGAGCCAAATTAACTGTAAATGTTGGGGCCAAAGTCCAAGAACAAATTATTTTGGGCCGTTGTGATTTAATTGAGAATAAAAATAGTGAAGCTCTAGAAAAGCAAAATCTCAAAATTTTTCTAAAATAAAATCAAAGAAGTTGTCCTAGCCCAGTTAAGCTCGGGTGCGTGTCCAGTGATTGGCATAGGCGGCTAGTATGGCTCTCGTCCCGAGGGCAATGCTCTTTTATTTTCAGCTCAACACTTCTTTTAGACCCTGTTTTCATTTCCAACTCCCGCTCATACCGCTCGATGTAATTACGCTTGAGAGTCTGAAGTCCAAAAAGAAGTTCCCGAAGAGCTGGAGGTCGACGCGTTAATAGCAACCGGCAACGAAATTTAAATTGCAAAACAGACGAATAACCTACTGCTGCAGTACAGTTTCCGGCCGTCTGCTTCGAAGCTGTCGAAGCAGCCCTCAAATTACACTCGAACCTTCTTCTGCATCGTTTCATTAAATTAAATTTCTTGAATATGCGTAGGAGTTTTGATCATACAGAGTGACTGATTTAAACTGACTTATGCTTCCGGCAACCCCATTGTTTCAGGAACTAGAGAGATAACGGGCGTAGACGCATTGGTTAAGAGAACAGACCTGCGTTCATCCGGAGGCAATTGCTTTAATTTACTAATTTTATACGGACATTTTTCTTCCGTTCAAAATCCACGCATTTTCATAGGCATTTGTGGCTGAGACCACGCAGCTGTTTTCAAGTTTGGATCCAAGGATTATCCGAGGTGGAGCTCTTGCTTTCGTAGGTGTACGACTTCGCCGCAAAGATCATTTCAGAAAAGGCCGTCTACTGCCTAGCTCTGGAGGCTAACGAGGACCTGACCTATGAACAGGTACGAAGCATCTTTGAATTGGGGTAAAGCAGCACAGGCGTCTGTGACTAGCCAGAGCGACAAAATTATGAAAAGAAAAACTCGTGCTCTTCCGAGAAATATTTTGCTGAAAGAGAAATCCTTAATAAATGGATTGCTCGCGACGAAGGTTCAATTGTGGAAGCCGTCACTGATACTGAAAAGAAAAATACCGGTGGGAGCCTTGGAAGTTATTACATCTCATCATTAAGGAACGAAGCCGCGAATGTTGTACAGGCTCTGCGTCTCGCATTTAGACATCGTCTTTAATCAGGATAGGCTGTAGTGTACAACTCAGTATTTGGTCGGAAGAATGTCTTGCTCTTAACTTCACGACAAAAATCTAAACCAACTTGAAAGAAGATACAGAGACAGCCGGCTCAACCAAACCAGAGAGCAGGGAAAGGCTGAATAAAATAGAGGATATGCTGGTTGCAATGAGTGATTGCATACGGATCTAGCTTTCTCATGGAATAGGTCTCCAATCAAAAGAAGATTCGTGTCGTTGTTTTTTGAAGTTGCCAAATTTGAGAAAGAAAATAAAGTCCATAATTCAGATTTTTCTCCCCCGAACAGGGGTATCGCGGCACCGATTAGCTCTCTAGACTTTATTCTGTCCATTAAGGGGAAGCATATGAAAAAACTTATACTCAATACTGTACTTTTAGCCTCACTTCCAATGGCTGCTCAAGCTTTTGCTGTTACGTTTAAAGCGGGAACTTATGAGGCCTCCGCCGACGGTATTCACGGGCCGGTCATAGTCAAAACAACCTTTTCAGAACATAAAATCAATTCCGTTGAAGTCACTAAGCAGAGCGAAACTGAAGGAATCGGAACAATAGCAGCCGCGCAGCTTCCCGAAAAGATCCTAAATGCTCAGTCGACTAGGATCGATGGAGTTGCTGGTGCTTCAATAACTTCCAAAGCCATCATCTCTGCAGTTAACAAATGCATTGAACAGGCGGGAGCCAAACCGGAACAACTTATTCCTGTCACAGCTAAGAAAGGGGCTAAAGAAGAAAAATTGTCCACAGATATGGTTGTTGTGGGGGGCGGAGGCTCCGGAATGGCAGCAACGATTGAAGGAAGAATGCGGGGATTAAAAGTAGTTCTAGTTGAAAAAATGCCGTACATTGGCGGAGCCGCAGCGATTTCCGGAGGTCAAGTTGTTGCACAAGGATCAAAACTTCAGAAACAATTTGGTTCGACAAAAGACAGTCCAGAATCTATGATGAAGGACTTCTTAGCCAACGGACATGATCTTAATGACAAGCGTATGCTGTCTTTGTATGCCAATAATGTTGGGAAAACTATCGACTGGCTGCATGAAAAAGTCGGAGTAAAGTTCATTCCTAACGATTTGCCTTATCTTGCTGAATATTCGCATCGTCGAGCACTGGAATTCCAAGGCGGAGCCAAAACAATGGCACAACATCTTAAAAAAGTAATCAGCGAAAACGGCGCTAATGTTCTTTACAACACTCGTGTACAAAAACTTTTGACTGATGACAAAGGAGATGTCATAGGAGTGAGTGCGATCGATGATAATGGCGTGACTTACACCATTACATCCAAAGCTGTCCTCCTGGCAACGGGCGGCTTCGGAAATAACAAAGAAATGCTCTCTGAACCAGTGAAAAGTGCCTTGTACTATGGACCCGTCTCCTCAACTGGTGACGGTCATCAAATGGCCATGTCTTTAGGTGCTAAAACTCAGTTGATGCAGTATGGGAAACGCTATCCAAATGGTATCGAAGTTTCGCCTGGAAAAGCAAAATCCACGATTTATGCAAACGTCGGTGCCTTCAATTGCTCAGGGATCCTTGTTAACGTCAACGGTGAACGGTTTGTCAATGAAAAAGCGAGCAATCGTCATATTTTGGACCCGATGA
>NZ_CALPCV010000058.1:0-2787 GCF_943193095.1 Parasutterella muris
AAGTAGAGCGGGACACGTGGAATCCTGTTCGAAGACGGGGGGACCATCCTCCAAGGCTAAATACTCGTGATCGACCGATAGTGAACCAGTACCGTGAGGGAAAGGCGAAAAGAACCCCGGGAGGGGAGTGAAATAGAACCTGAAACCGCATGCATACAAACAGTAGGAGCTTCGTAAGGAGTGACTGCGTACCTTTTGCATAATGGGTCAGCGACTTACATTCTGTGGCGAGCTTAACCGAATAGGGGAGGCGCAGCGAAAGCGAGTTCGAATAGAGCGAAGAGTCGCAGGGTGTAGACCCGAAACCAGATGAGCTATCCATGGCCAGGTTGAAGGTGTGGTAACACACACTGGAGGACCGAACCGACTAGTGTTGCAAAATTAGCGGATGAGCTGTGGATAGGGGTGAAAGGCCAAACAAATCTGGAGATAGCTGGTTCTCCCCGAAAACTATTGAGGTAGTGCCTCGTGTATCGCTCCAGGGGGTAGAGCACTGTTTTGGCTAGGGGGACATGGAGTCTTACCAAACCAAGGCAAACTCCGAATACCTGGAAGCGTGAGCACGGGAGACAGAGCACCGGGTGCTAACGTCCGGACTCAAAAGGGAAACAACCCAGACCGCCGGCTAAGGTCCCCAATAATGGCTAAGTGGAAAACGAAGTGGAAAGGCCGTGACAACCAGGAAGTTGGCTTAGAAGCAGCCATCCTTCAAAGAAAGCGTAATAGCTCACTGGTCGAGTCTTTCTGCGCGGAAGATGTAACGGGGCTAAGCCATTAACCGAAGCCGCGGATGCAGAGATTACTCTCTGCGTGGTAGGGGAGCGTTCTGTAAGTCTGCGAAGGAGTCTTGAGAAGGATTCTGGAGATATCAGAAGTGCGAATGCTGACATGAGTAACGTTAAAGCGGGTGAAAAGCCCGCTCGCCGTAAGCCCAAGGTTTCCTGCTCTACGTTCATCGGAGCAGGGTGAGTCGGCCCCTAAGGCGAGGCCGAAAGGCGTAGTCGATGGGAATCGGGTTAATATTCCCGAACCGCCGCCGAATGCGATGGGGTGACGGAGTTTAGAAGGTCAGCCGGGTGTTGGATGTCCCGGTGGGTGAGTGTAGGAGGTCTGCAGGCAAATCCGCAGACGCATCTCCGAGGCAAAGCCGCGATCTGCTAAGGCAGAGAAGTGATTGGACGAACTTCCAAGAAAACCCTCTAAGCGTCAGTTCGGCGGGACCGTACCGCAAACCGACACTGGTGGGCGAGCTGAATATGCTCAGGCGCTTGAGAGAACTCGGGAGAAGGAACTCGGCAAATTGACACCGTAACTTCGGAAGAAGGTGTGCCTGAGTAACGTAGGCGCAGGGACTGCGCTCGCGTGAAAAGGTCTCAGAGAATAGGTGGCTGCGACTGTTTATTAAAAACACAGCACTCTGCCAAGTCGAAAGACGACGTATAGGGTGTGATGCCTGCCCGGTGCTGGAAGATTAATTGATGGGCTGAGAGGCCTTGATCGAAGTCCCAGTAAACGGCGGCCGTAACTATAACGGTCCTAAGGTAGCGAAATTCCTTGTCGGGTAAGTTCCGACCTGCACGAATGGCATAACGATGGCCACACTGTCTCCTCCCGAGACTCAGTGAAGTTGAAATGTTTGTGATGATGCAATCTACCCGCGGCTAGACGGAAAGACCCCATGAACCTTTACTGCAGCTTTGCATTGAACTGTGAACCGATTTGTGTAGGATAGGTGGGAGGCAGAGAAACGTGTACGCCAGTACGCGCGGAGCCAACCTTGAAATACCACCCTGATTTGTTTGCGGTTCTAACCCGGGACAGTGACCCTGTTCGGGGACCGTGCATGGTAGGCAGTTTGACTGGGGCGGTCTCCTCCTAAAGGGTAACGGAGGAGTACGAAGGTACGCTAGGTACGGTCGGAAATCGTGCTGATAGTGCAATGGCAAAAGCGTGCTTGACTGCGAGAGCAACAACTCGAGCAGATGCGAAAGCAGGTCATAGTGATCCGGTGGCTCTGAATGGAAGGGCCATCGCTCAACGGATAAAAGGTACTCTGGGGATAACAGGCTGATACCGCCCAAGAGTTCATATCGACGGCGGTGTTTGGCACCTCGATGTCGGCTCATCTCATCCTGGGGCTGTAGTCGGTCCCAAGGGTATGGCTGTTCGCCATTTAAAGAGGTACGTGAGCTGGGTTTAAAACGTCGTGAGACAGTTTGGTCCCTATCTGCCGTGGGCGTTGGAAGATTGACGGGGGCTGCTCCTAGTACGAGAGGACCGGAGTGGACGCACCTCTGGTGTACCGGTTGTCACGCCAGTGGCATTGCCGGGTAGCTAAGTGCGGACGAGATAACCGCTGAAAGCATCTAAGCGGGAAACTTTCCTGAAGATAAGTCTTCCCGGAGGTAAAACCTCCCTGAAGAGTCGTCCGAGACCAGGACGTCGATAGGTCAGGTGTGTAAGCGCTGTGAGGCGTTGAGCTAACTGATACTAATTGCTCGTGAGGCTTGATCCTATAACCGTGTTGCTTGTGACCGGCTGTGAGGTCCGTGCGAGAAAGAACAAAGTGAAAGCTGAGCTTGAGAGAAATCCAAGGCGCTGCCAAGATGAAGTAAATCGATCCGAATTGGCTCCTTAACCGGAGCGGACAGTTTTAAGCCCGGAGGCCATAGCAGGGCGGAACCACTCCTTCCCATCCCGAACAGGACAGTGAAACGCCTCCACGCCGATGATAGTGAGTTGTATTTCTTGCGAAAGTAGGTAGTCTCCGGGCTCTCCATTCTTAAA
>NZ_CALPCV010000059.1:0-2629 GCF_943193095.1 Parasutterella muris
TGGGAATTATCCTAATCGTGGACACGTAATCTTAAGCGTGGACACCTTAAAAAATTAACTTCGTAAGCTAAAAAATAATACGGCGGCATCCTAATCGTGGACACCTGATATTTTGTTTAGCTACCCTGAAAGCTCCTTAACATTAAAGGAGCTTTTATGCGACTACCTGTATCAATAATCCGTGCAATCCTTACCCTGCTTCAGCAGAAAAAATCTTGTCGATTTATCGCCTCCACTATTGGAATTTCAAAAAGCGTTGTTAATAAGCTAAACAAAAGAATTCATGCTAGTGGTCAAAGCGTTGATGAGCTGTGTGCTCTAAGCGATAAAGCTCTTCTTCTAAAGCTCTATCCTCGCAAAAAGGCACTTAAAAATCTCAATGATGTTGATTGGGCAAGTATTTGTCAGTGGCTGAACAACAAGCATGTGAATCTTCTTGTTGCTTACGAATCGCTTCTATCGCAGAAGCCATCATTTGACATTTCCTATCCGTATTTCTGCCGTAAGTATCGAGAATGGCGTAAAGAAAACAAAGGCGCTCCCGTCATCACAAATAACACTTACATTGCAGGGGAGAAGATGGAAATCGACTACTCCGGAGATCTTTTACCTTGGATTGATGAACTTGGAGAAATACACAAAGCCCACATATTTGTGGCATGTTTGCCATACAGCGGTTATTTATTTGCTTATGCCACAGCAGATGAGAAAGCCGCCAGTTGGGTTGAAGGCGTCATTGCAGCCTTTGATTTCTGCGGTGGCTGTCCGAAAGTTCTTGTTGTTGACAATGCGAAGGCCTTAGTTCGAACGGCGAGTAAAGAAGAAGGCACTGTAACAGCCATTGTTAAGGATCTATGTGATCATTACAACATTACTCCGTGGAGCTGTAAGCCCTACAGCCCTCAAGAAAAGAATCGAGTTGAAGCATCAGTAAGGCTTGTACAAACGTGGGTTCAAGGCCAGTTAGAGAGCGTTGGTCCCGTGTTTGCTAAGAACCTAATGTATCTCAACAAAAGAATCTTAGAAAAAGTTGTAGAACTAAACGCCAGACCACTATCTGCGGCCAAGCAAATCAGCAGAGAAAAACGTTTTTTAGAGGAGGAATTACCTCTGCTAAATCCGTTGCCCGAGACAAAGTATGAAGTTTGTGATTGGCTTATCCTCGTCGTGGACAAGTCTCACTGCATAAAGATCCATCGCGATAAAGGGCATCGTTATAGCGTTCCGGCCAGTTACGTGCATAAAAAAGTAAACGTAAGGCTCTCAGACGAAGAAGTCCGGATCTTTGATGCGGATACCCATAAAGAGATTGGCTGCCACCAACGTTGTTATGAAGAACGAGGCTGTAAGACTCACATACTTGAAGCACATTTGACAGAAAGTGAGAAGAATAGAAGGCGTGAGCCCCAATACTTTGTATCTCAGTTTGTTAAAAAGGGAGTTCAAGAAGCCGTTGCCAGAAACTATGTCGATGAACTCTGGACAAATTCGGGTGACTTTGTGAGCCGTCAACGGCTACACGCAGTCACCCGAAAACTTTTATATATGTACTGCCCCGAGATACTAACCGAAGCAATGGCAGAGGCAATCGAGTTCCGTCAGTTCTCCTACAAATTCCTGAAAGAGTTAGTTGAGTTGAAGGAACAACAGCGATTACGCCAAACCAACTTTAATTTTAGCGGTAATCCCTCTGAAGAGTACGACTACGTAACCCCAAGCCATAACAACGTGAGGAAATATGAATAACCCAATCGCTAATACCCAAGAAGAAATTAAACGACTCTGCAAAACACTCCGTCTTCCGGGCGTGGCGCAGGAAATCGATGAACTGCTGTCAAACCCAGAAAATCTAAACTTGTCTCAGCTGGAATGGATGGGCAGAGCTTTAAGAAGAGAAGATAGTGGCCGTAATACTAGGAGCTTAGACCGCAGATTAAAAAACGCTCAGCTAAGGCACAAAGATGCTCTAGTGTCCAAGATTGAATATAAACCGACCAGAGGGCTGGATAAGAAGGTTCTGAACTCTATGGCCACTTGTGATTGGATACGTGCATCTCAAAACTGTCTAATCGTTGGCAAAGCCGGCGTGGGCAAAACATGGATTGCTTCGGCTCTGGGTAACTCAGCTTGCTGCGCCGGAATGAACGTCAAGATGGTCCGGATGCCTCTGCTTTTAGATGAAATTAGAGCTACTGAGCTAACGCAGACTTCTATCCCCGAGTTTATAAACAGATATGCCAAGTTCAACTTGCTTATCTTGGATGACTGGGGGCTCGGAAAACTTGATCCAAGGTGCAAAGGACACTTGGTTGAACTAATTGAGGCTAGGTCAGGCAAGGCGAGCACGTTGGTCACGACGGTTCTTCCAGTTAATTGCTGGAGTGATTACATCGCCGATGCAACATTTGCAGATGCATTTATGGACCGCTTTCTGCAAAATGTAATAAGAATTGAGGTGAAAGGTCCGTCCATGAGAACAGGAGTTAAATAAGAAAAAACGCAGCGTGTCCACGATAAGGATTATGAGGAATTAACGACAATGAAAAATCAAGTTCGTCGCCGTAAATTTTTTTTAAAACTCAAGTGTCCACGATAAGGATTATGGTGTCCACGCTGCGGATAATTTCCA
>NZ_CALPCV010000060.1:0-2514 GCF_943193095.1 Parasutterella muris
TTGCTAGGAATTTGAACTTTCTGCAAGTTTTTAACTTCAATTGGAGTATTTCTCAAATGAAAAAAACACTTTTAGCGATGGGCGTCCTCGGCGCTTTCTCCTCTCTGGCTTTTGCCGCTTCCAACGTAACACTGTACGGCCTCATCGAAGAAGGCGTTGTTGTTTCCAAGGCTAAACACAAAGACACAATTGTCGACCTGAAAGCCGGCTTTGACTCTGGCAACCGCTGGGGTATTAAAGGTGTTGAAGAACTCGGCAACGGTTATTCCGTTGGCTTCATCCTTGAACAGGGATTCAATGCAGACGACGGCAGTGAAGGTGTTGCTGGAAAAGCCTTCAATCGTGAATCTATCCTTTATGTTAACGGCGGATTTGGTTCTGTCGCCTTCGGTCGTACTGGTGGTTTAGCTTTCGCTCAGAGCAGAGCAATTCTCTCCGGTTGGGTCTTCGGCACAGGTTACGGCTCTGGCGCTTGGAATGCAATTGACTTCGTTGCCAAGCGTATGAACAACGTTGTTTCCTACGCCTCTCCGTCCTTTGGCGGCGTCACCATTCACGCCATGTACTCTAACAGCGGCTCCAACGAATTAGCCGTTGACGACGAGAACAAATGGTCAAAGAACGGCCACTACTATGGTATTGGTGCCAAGTATGCTAACGGCCCGATTCTTTCTTCTTTAATCTTTGAAGCTACACAGAATAAGAACTCCCTCGAAGTTGATGGTAAGGAACAAATTACAAACCACAATCCGAAATATGGCATCAACTACGGCCTGTCTTGGGACTTCGGTGCGGTTACTCCGATGTTCGCTTATCAGTATGTTTGGCAGGATCAGGGCAACAAAGACCATCAGTTCGGTCTGAGCGCCAAGATTAACGCCGGCGGCGGTGCAATCAAAGTTGGTGCCCGCTACACCTTCGGTAAGAATGACGGCGCAGCTGCTGGAACAGAAGATAAACATAACGCCTGGCTTGTTGGCGCTGCTTACGAATACCCGCTGAGCAAGCGTACGATGATCAAGTCTTACGCTGGTTATGCTGACGGCGGAAAGGCTTGGAAAGACACAACTGATACAAAATACAATGGCTATCAGGTTTATCTTGGCCTCTGCCACAAGTTCTAATCTAACTACTTGTTAGTTTAGGTATTTCTTGGGCCTCCTTCGGGAGGCCCTTGCATTTGAATAGCCGGAGTTCTTTTATCGAATCTAAAACATTAAGTATCTATCCTTGCTGAGATGGATGGAGATAACAATCCCGCGATTAAGGAAAAATTCCTTAGCCTCAAGGTCTATTAATCGTTACTAACACTTTATAAGGTAAAAAAAGACCTCCCGAAGGAGGCCCTAACATCTAAGTTAGCTTAAAGCTAGATTAGAAGTTGTGTGTCATACCAACAGAGAAGACATAGCCGTCGAAGTTAGCGGTCTTAAGTGTGTCTCCAGCAGCCTTAAGGTTCTTCAGGTTGTCAGCAGAATAGCCTTTGTCGCCATCAGCCCAGCTGGCGAAGCCCCAAACTGTTGTACGCTTGCTCAGAGGATATTCATAGGCAGCGCTGATGGAGAGAGAGCGATACTTGTCTTCGCCTGTAGCAGCCTTGAAAGTATCTGTTTCGTTTTTACCGAGGAGGTACTTGACACCGGCCTTAACTGTACCGCCAGCAACCGGAGCTGCTGCAGACAAACCAAAGACGTGCTGTTTGTACTGTGTATCCTGCCAAGCATACTGGTAAGCGAACTGCGGAGTGATAGCACCGAAGTTGTATCCAAGACCAAGGTTAACGTTGTAGGCTGTTTCACCGTTGCCGCCCTTATTGTCTGCAGATTCAAAAATAAGAGTGTTGCGGTAACCGCCGAGCTGATATGCAAGACCTAAGCCGTAGTAGTGGTCGTTCTTGGCCCATTCAGCTGTATCTGTCTTTGTGCCATTGGAATACATGGCATGAACTGTCAAGCCGGCAAAGCTCGGAGAGACATAAGCAATAGCGTTATTAGCGCGTCCGTTATTCTTCATGAAGGAAGTCAGTGTACCCTGTGTCTGGTAGCTTGTTCCCAGTGCCCATCCGGAGAGGATGCTGTTGGACTGAGCGCCGTTAGCCAGAGTACCTAAACGACCAAAACCGATCTGACCAAAACCGCCGTTGATGTAGAGCTTGCATTCACGGGAGAAAGCGCCGTTCATCTTCTGAGCGCCGCTACCGTCGTCACTGTTGAAACCATCTTCAAGGATGAAGCCGACAGCGTAGCCGTTGCCGAGTTCTTCAACGCCTTTGATACCCCAACGAGAGCCGTTGCGGAAGCCGGACTGCATGTCAACAACGTTCTTAGCATCTTTTGCACCGCCGTCATGTGTGAAAACGACAGATGTATCGATAACACCGTAGAGAGTGACGTTGGAAGCAGCAAAGGCGACACCGGAAGCGCCCATAACAGTCAAGGCTAAAAGTGTTTTTTTCATTTGAGAAATACTCCAATTGAAGTTAATAAACTTGCAGAAAGTTCAAATTCCTAGCAA
>NZ_CALPCV010000061.1:0-2444 GCF_943193095.1 Parasutterella muris
TAGGATATGTGTATATTTTGCATATATAGTTTTATTTATTTATCTTATGTCGATATGTATAATATGGCAATATATGTACCAAATAAACATGTAGAATATTTCTTCAGTTCAGTTCAGTTCAGTCGCTCAGTCGTGTCCGACTCTTTGCGACCCCATGAATCGCAGCACGCCAGGCCTCCCTGTCCATCACCAACTCCCGGAGTTCACTCAGACTCATGTCCATTGAGTCAGTGATGCCATCCAGCCATCTCATCCTCTGTCGTCCCCTTCTCCTCCTGCCCCCAATCCCTCCCAGCATCAGAGTCTTTTCCAATGAGTCAACTCTTCGCATGAGGTGGCCAAAGTACTGGAGTTTCAGCTTCAGCATCATTCCTTCCAAAGAAATCCCAGGGCTGATCTCCTTCAGAATGGACTGGTTGGATCTCCTTGCAGTCCAAGTGACCCTCAAGAGTCTTCTTCCACACCACAGTTCAAAAGCACCAATTCTTCGGCACTCAGCCTTCTTTATAGTCCAACTCTCACATCCATACATGACTACTGGAAAAACCATAGCCTTGACTAGATGGACCTTTGTTGGCAAAGTAATGTCTCTGCTTTTTAATATGCTGTCTAGGTTGGTCATAACTTTCCTTCCAAGGAGTAAGCATCTTTTAATTTCATGGCTGCAGTCACCATCTGCAGTGATTTTGGAGCCCCCAAAAATAAAGTCTGACACTGTTTCCACTGTTTCCCCATCTATTTGCCATGAAGTGATGGGACCAGATGCCATGATCTTAGTTTTCTGAATGTTGAGCTTTAAGCCAACTTTTTCACTCTCCTCTTTCACTTTCATCAAGAGGCTTTTTAGTTCCTCTTCACTTTCTGCCATAAGGGTGGTGTCATCTGCATATCTGAGGTTATTGATATTTCTCCCAGCAATCTTGATTCCAGCTTGTGCTTCTTCCAGCCCAGCATTTCTCATGATGTACTCTGCATATAAGTTAAATAAGCAGGGTGACAATATACAGCCTTGATGTACTCCTTTTCCTATTTGGAACCAGTCTGTTGTTCCATGTCCAGTTCTAACTGTTGCTTCCTGACCTGCATACAGATTTCTCAAGAGGCAGGTCAGGTGGTCTGGTATTCCCATCTCTTTCAGAATTTTCCACAGTTTATTGTGATCCACACAGTCAAAGGCTTTGGCATGTCAATAAAGCAGAAATAGATGTTTTTCTGGAACTCTCTTGCTTTTTCCATGATCCAGCGGATGTTGGCAATTTGATCTCTGGTTCCTCTGCCTTTTCTAAAACCAGCGTAAACATCAGGGAGTTCACGGTTCACATATTCCTCAAACCTGGCTTGGAGAATTTTGAGCATTACTTTACTAGCGTGTGAGATGAGTGCAATTGTGCAGTAGTTTGAGCATTCTTTGGCATTGCCTTTCTTTGGGATTGGAATGAAAACTGACCTTTTCCAGTCCTGTGGCCACTGCTGAGTTTACCAAATTTACTGGCATATTGAGTGCAGCACTTTCACAGCATCATCTTTTAGGATTTGAAATAGCTCAGCTGGAATTCCATCAACTCCACTAGCTTTGTTTGTAGTGATGCTTCCTAAGGCCCACTTGACTTCACATTCCAGGATGTCTGGCTCTCGATGAGTGATCACACCATTGTGATTATCCGGGTCATGAAGATCTTTTTTGTACAGTTCTTCCATGTATTCTTGCCACCTCTTCTTAATATCTTCTGCTTCTGTTAGGTCCATACCATTTCTGTCCTTTATTGAGCCCATCTTTGCATGAAATGTTCCCTTGGTATCTCTAATTTTCTTGAAGAGATCTCTAGTCTTTCCTATTCTGTTGTTTTCCTCTATTTCTTTGCATTGATCGCCGAAGAAGGCTTTCTTATCTCTTCTTGCTATTCTTTGGAACTCTGCATTCAGATGCTTATATCTTTCCTTTTCTCCTTTGCTTTTTGCTTCTTTTCTTTTCACAGCTATTTGTAAGGCCTCCCCAGACAGCCATTTTGCTTTTTTGCATTTCTTTTCCATGGGGATGGTCTTGATCCCTGTCTCCTGTACAATGTCACGAACCTCATTCCATAGTTCATCAGGCAGTCTATCTATCAGATCTAGGCCCTTAAATCTATTTCTCACTTCTACTGTATAAGGGATTTGATTTAGGTCATACCTGAATGGTCTAGTAGTTTTCCCTACTTTCTTCAATTTAAGTCTGAATTTGGTAATAAGGAGTTCATGATCTGAGCCACAGTCAGCTCCTGGTCTTGTTTTTGTTGACTGTATAGAGCTTCTCCATCTTTGGCTGCAAAGAATATAATCAATCTGATTTCGGTGTTGACCATCTGGTGATGTCCATGTGTAGAGTCTTCTCTTGTGTTGTTGGAAGAGGGTGTTTGCTATGACCAGTGCATTTTCTTGGCAAAACTCTATTAGCCTTTGCCCTG
>NZ_CALPCV010000062.1:0-2132 GCF_943193095.1 Parasutterella muris
CATTAGTGTAGATATCTGTTCTTCAACTTTCATTGTTGACTCCCTAAGTAGTCAACTTTTTTCAGGACAAGACAGTATGCGACTATAAAGGACATAGCAATTCCAGTGCTTGGAAAAAAGAAAATGAGTGAGATATCTAGACAAGATGTTCTAGATGTGCTCAAACCCATTTGGATGACGCGCAATGAAACAGCTTCACGTCTCAGAGGCCGGCTGGAGAACATATTCGCATACGCTGTTAGTGATGGTTTGATGGCCTACAACCCTGCATTATGGAGAGGTAATTTAGATAGAGAACTTCCCCCTCCTTCCAAGGTTCAAAACGCAGGTCACTTGGAGGCTATGCCGTTAAAAGAACTGCAGGAGAAAATCCACTGTTTTCTGCCTCCCAAGAATCGAACGAGACAGGTAATTTTGTTTACCATACTAACGGCCTCTCGTGTGGGAGAATCGGCCCCTGCCCGATGGGATGAGATAGATTGGGAAAATAAAATATGGTCGGTGCCTCCTGAAAGACGAAAAGATCAAAAGAAATACCCCCATAGGGTGCCTTTAAGCAGACAGGCAATAGAGCTTTTAAAAGGGATAGAACGAAAAGGCGATTTAATTTTTTGTATCGACGCCTCCAACCAAGGCAGTAAATACTCTCTTCGCCCACTGCTTCAAAGAATGACCGGTACCAAGGCTACCATGCACGGATTCAGATCGACGTTTAGGGATTGGGCGGCAGAGAACGGGGTTCCCGACACAGTGGCTGAAAAATGTTTGATGCACACAACAGGAAACGCTGTCGTCCAGGCATATCAGCGTTCCGATCTGCTGGAGCAACGCCGCGAGGTAATGCAGGCGTGGGCGGATGCGGTATTCGAAAAGTACAAAGAACTGTAGATTTGACCTGCTTTAATGAGAAGAACAAAAGTATTGAACATTCTGATTTATATTGTTTTCTTGTAAGTTTTAACTTACAATGAACGTCATGATAGTTAAAGAACTTCCTTCATTTTCACACTGGATACGAAGTATCCGGGACCGCCAAATGCGAAACAGGATCCTCGATAGAATCGCTAGGTTATCAGATGGTTTGTTTGGTGATTCGCATTCTGTAGGAAGCGGAGTCTCAGAGTTAAGACTTAACTTTGGTCCAGGATATCGTGTGTACTACACAATACGAGGAGATGAAATTGTTATTCTCTTGATTGGTGGAGATAAAAGCAGCCAGTCAAGAGATATTGAGAAGGCGAAATCTTTAGCAAAGGAAATACTATGATCAACATTTCAGAACTGAAAACTTTTGACGCGGCCGAATACTTAGAAACCGAAGAAGATATAGCTGATTTTTTAGATGAAGCGTTTAAGTCTGGCAATGCAAAACATATTGCGAGCGCAATCGGCATAGCAGCGAGAGCCAAGGGAATGACAGAAATAGCTCAAAAATGCGGCATTCGTCGCGAACATCTCTATCAAGCCCTTGGAGATAACGGCAACCCTACTCTTCAGACACTTTTGCCGGTTCTAAGTGCACTCGGCCTTCAGCTGACGGTTTCAGCCAGCCATGCCTAACTGGAGGTTTTAGTTTTTTTGAATCAATTTTAGGGCGTGTTAATTGTTAAAAAAGACAACAAGAAATAACGATTAGGCGCCCCGCGAACACGTGCGGGGCTTAATTTTTACCTAGGGACAGTCCCTATCTATGGTTTCTGCGCAGTTGTACGAAAGAACCGTACAACAAATCTTGCCCGTTGTGACAATCAAACGAGGTTTTAGTTTATTCAAAAAAACTTGTAACAACTAAAAAGCATTCTAAAATGTAGACAAATGGGTTGCAGCTGTGCGGCCGGCGTAAGGGGATTGAAGCTGTTCAGTTCCCTTTCTGCTTTACTCCCTCTCGTTTATTTGTGGTTCTGCTCACAGAATTTAATTGCCTGCTCAGCTCGGTCGAGTAACTCTTTACCTTCTGTTGCCAGTCTGAGACATCGATTACGCTCCCGATCGGCGTTGGTTTTGGACATTCTCTCAATTGCGGCGAGCTGGTTGTGCATCCTGTCAAGCTCGTTACGAGAAGCAGACTCAGCAACCCTAAGCTCAGCCATAGCAACCGCATCAGAGGTTTGCTTGGTTTTGAATTCCTCAAT
>NZ_CALPCV010000063.1:0-2067 GCF_943193095.1 Parasutterella muris
CTAATAAATTCATGCAATTATCAGAAATTTTCGCAGATATTATTCAGATTTTTTATTAATATCGTGCGTCGAACCTGTACTTTATAACTTTTTGATTCATAAATAAATGGGTTAATTATATTTAGGGCTAAGTAGCTGAAGAATTCGAAAAATAAAAAAATACTGAAATCCCTTTCTAATTAGGCCGACGCGTAATCGACGAAGACCGCCATGCAAACAGAATTCTCGATAAGAGTCAGTACATTATTCATAACCTATTTTGTTCTTCGATCTTTCACGTTCTTCTTTAACTCTAGCACCGCCACATCTACACCCCTTAATTTGTTTTAAGCGTTTATACGAATTCAAAACTCTTTTACATAGTATCAAAATGTAATAATGTTCAATGGAGGTTATATGGACTCAAAGAAATTACTGGTAATTACAGCTCTAGCTATAGGGGGGTGTTAGCGGTTGCGCCGTACCCCAACTGCCTTCTCAACAAGCCGAACAACTTACCGTAGCTAAAGCTCAGCGTGAAATTAAAATCGGCATGACATCCGAACAAGTTGTCGAAGCCCTGGGTTCACCTAATATGGTAACAACAGACTCACAACGCAGGGAAACCTGGGTTTACGACAAAGTTTCTACAAATGTCCAATATTCAAAGAGCAACGGTGGTGTCTGGTTGCTCTTATTCGGTGCAGGCGGCTCTGCTGGATCTCTGTCTCAAAACCAAAGAACTCTCACCATCATCGTTAAATTTAATTCTGACGGCAGAGTAAGAGACTTTGCATATAGAACTTCTTCTTTCTGAGGCCGTCATGAAAAAAACACTATTATCACTTTGCGCAAGCTCTGTGCTTCTTACGGGCTGCACGGTCCATACAGATCATCTTTATGTTCTGAACGAAAATTATCTGCAGGAACGTCAGCAGCAAACAAGGCGATTTGAGACCAAGGACGAGGAACTAATCCTTTCTTCATCCGCTCAGGTCTTGCAGGATCTTGGATTCACCTTAACCGAGAGTGAAACTAAGATGGGCTTGTTAACGGCATCCAAAGAAAGAGACGCCAAAAATGGGGGCCAAATTGCAGGGGCCATTCTTCTAGCCGCCTTAACGGGTGCTCGGATGCCTATGGATACTGTACAAACAATTCACGCCACGGTTGTTTCATCCAAAAGTAAAACTGAAGATGGCTATCTTGTGAGAGCCAAGTTTGCTCGTGTCATATTTAACGACATGGGAGGCGCAAAGATAGAAGTGATTCAGGAGCCGGAGATTTACCAAGAGTTCTTTAATAAGCTCTCGGAGTCCGCCTTCCTCACTGCAAATGATATTTAGGATAAAAAATGAAAAAAATTCTCATCGCCATTGCCGTCGCTTCTTCGCTCTTGACAGGATGTACTACTAATCAAGCAGTTTTAGGAACTACAAAATCTCAAGTTGAACTTAGAAGTTTCCAAAGCAGAGCCTTCGACACAACGGATAAAGCTTTTGTCCTGCGTTCAGTAGTTTCTACAATGCAAGACTTAGGCTTCATCATTGATAAAGCCGACACGACATTAGGAACTGTGAGCGGAACAAACTACGTTGTGCCTATCAGTAAGCTGACTGTATCCGTAAGGGATAACAAGGAGAAAAAGCAGATTATAGTGAGAGCCAGCGGACAAGTGGGTGTTAATCCGATCGATACTCCAAAGGCATATCAAAACTTCTTCAATGCTCTTTCTCAGTCATTGTTCCTTGAAGCTCACAATGTAGAGTAAGTTAAAAACTCTTATTCTCTGAATACGGCCCGCTGAGGTAAATCTCCTTCGAATTTTTGCCCCAGCAGGCTTCTTTTGTCTCTGAATTTAGTGAATCCGTAAAGCTATCAAAAGCTCTACCGACCTTCTGAAGATAAGGGGAGGAGCTGTAAGCAGCTTCAGGGTTAGTTTTTACAACCTCGTACAAAACTTCCTGCGCGAAAATCACATTCCAGAATTATTTTTAAAACTTCTTCCAAAGAAAAACACCGCCGGGTTCATTGATTTTTGCGACGGTGTTCTGCAGAGAAAAGAGCTGAAGAAAATAATTAATTCAT
>NZ_CALPCV010000065.1:0-1564 GCF_943193095.1 Parasutterella muris
TCCCGAGTTTTACAGTTTACGACTGCATAAAATCCCTGGAAGCCCCGTGTAGCGGGGCTTCTCCGATCTTACGATTTTCACGCCGTGGTAGCTACAACTTTCAGCCCCGGTAAATGAAGTTTCTTTTTTAGGCCTACGGGCTTCTCTACGCGACTTAGGACCTTCAGACCAAAGTGCTTACTCATTTCATCAAACAGCCCCGGTTCGTATAACCTTAGAAATAACGGCAGCTGTGGATTGATATCATCGTAGACGACTTGGGACTGACGTAAGGCAGAGCACATCTTCCCATGAGTGACTTGATCTCCGAGTTCCTGCTTGAGGCTGTAAAGCATATATTTTTCCAGTACCAAGCTTATGAAGCAGCTCAAGAAATGGCCATATATGTGAGAATCTGTCCATACAAAGCATGGCCGAGTCTCCAATTGAGATTTGCTGACCCGGAAACAATCTTCAATTTGCCAGAGCTTTCGATAAATCTCAGTGGCTCTCTCAGGTGATATTTCAAGATTCGTGCAAATAACGTAATACCCATCCCATTGAGATTGTTCTTCTATTTTTCCGGTATCTAATTGCGGTGCACCGTCTTTTCTTGGCATTTTAACCAATGACTTATAGCCGGTTAGACGTAGTTTGCCCGGATTCTTAATTGCATCAAGCGCCTTATCAATCGCTCTATCTCTGTCTGCCCTATCTTTTTTTGCTCTGCGCGGACTGTAAGAGACGATCCAATGCAAATTCATAGTGTCAATTACTTTTTTTGTCTTGTAGTTGAGTTTTGTCGTAGGGCTGGTTCTGGTTTCGTATAGCGGTTTATTAACCTCTATCGTCTTATAGCGGCAAAACATCTCTCCGTTTTCCTCGCATGTACTCTTCTGCCAATTGTTTTGGTCTAGGATTGCCTTTTTCTCATCGGCTGAGGCATTCTTAAACTTTTGTGCAATTACGAAATCACAGCCTATTTGTCTGAGCGCAAATAGGTTCTCACTTGAATTTAACCCTCGGTCAGCAACTACTATCAATTGATCGATCCCGTAAGTCGTTTTGATCTTCTTAATCAACGGCACCATGGTTCCGAATTCATTAGTGCTTCCGTTGAAGAGCTCATAATCAATGGGAATGCCATTCTCATCCATAACCAGTCCAAGCACCACTTGGACCTCATTGACCTTATGATCCTTGCTCAGACCAAAGTCTTTGTAATCAGAAATGTTGCGGCTTTCAAAACTGTAGGTGGTTACATCGTAGAAGGCGGCAGTGATCTTCCTTTTTGTCCTCTTTTGAATTTCTCGGTTGAGGTGTTTGACGACGCTCTCTTTGTCCTCTTTCAATAGATCAAGAACTCGATACAAATCCTGAAGATGATCAATCTCGGAGTGATCAATAATGCTTGAGTCCTTATTCTTGAAATTCTGAAGCTTGCTGGCCGGAGCCAACAACCGCTGCTCGGTGAGTAGATAGGCAGCTTTGTCATACGAATAGCCAATATTACGATCCTTTTGAAGATACCGAAAAAACTCCGGCATCTTTAAGTCGCACCAAACTTTACGGATAATCGCGGCTC
>NZ_CALPCV010000066.1:0-1489 GCF_943193095.1 Parasutterella muris
GATAATTATAACCTATGAAAGAAACCAATCACCCTACAAATATGGATAGCAAAACTCAGGAACAGTGCTTCTTAGAAACAGGTTTCATACATCCCGTGTTCGTGAAGAACAATCATGGGATTCGTTATGCGATTTTCTACAAGAACCGCTGGAACAACAATAAATGTGAAAAGGTTTTCCAAAAGACTGTTGGAAGACTTTTGGAAGATGATTCAATTGAGTTGGGAAGGAGGTTTCTCGCTGAATATCCGGCTTTAAAAGACTGCAAGGCAAAACTTGTTGGAAGGAAGGTTCGATTGTTTGGCGGCGTCGCATGTCCTTTGCCGCCTTTGGTTCCAAATGCAGAGCAGAGGAAAGCTTTTCTTGATGAACTTGATCAAGATACACGTTTGTCGGCCGGTGCCTCATATGTTTTATGGGAAATTGCTAAGCAAAACCATTTACAAGCTGATTTGGAAGCGGTTTTCGGTAAAGACAGGGCTGCTTATCTTCTTTCTTTGGCTATATTTTTTGCAGCAGACCCGGGTGCAGTTGCTTCTGAGTTTGAAATTTACAGCGCCCAAACATGGCTTCCCTGTACGCCGACTACCTCTCAGCATGTTTCTGATCTCTTTGAGCAAGTCTCTAACCCGGAGATAATGTCTTTTCTGAGGAAACGGCTGCTGTACTCGCAGCTGGAGACTAAAGGAGACGTCTATTGGAGCTTTGATACGACATCAATATCGTCTTATTCCGAAACGATCCGCAAAGTCGCTTACGGCTATAGCAAAGAAAACTCGGAATTGCCTCAATTAAATTTAGGGTTGATTGTCTCGGAATATTCCGGAGAACCTCTCTACTACAAAGTGCTGGAGGGTTCTCTGAGTGATCCATTAGCCTTAAGACAAATGCTTGCGGACGCCGCCGATTTAGGAAGCTCTCAGGTGAACTTAGTGATGGATAGAGCTTTCAGTTCTCCTACTTTGCTCGACCGGCTCTACGAACAGAATTTAGGATTTATTTGTGGCTCTAAGACTAATCTGAATTACTGCAAATCTGTTCTGAGCAGCTTCGAACCCCAGCTCCGATTCGGAGGCGTTGATACATTCTTAGAGGAATTTGGCGTCCAGGCTAAAACTTCGTCAACAACGTGGTCTTACAGAGACCCTGCAACCGGATATTTGGAAACGCGGCCTCTTTACATTCATGTCTATTTGGATCCGGCGCGAGCCGCCACTGAAAATGAGTCTCTTCTCAGGCAAATTAAGAAAGTTCAAGACAAACTTGCAGAGAAAATCGCCCTCAAGGACTCAGATAAGGATTTAATTAAACGTTTCTTCATAAAGAGCTCTCAGGGATGGAGTTACAGTCCGAAGAAATGGGAAAACAAGGCGCACAGCCTCGGGCTGTTCGTTCTTGTCTCGAACACCGTAGGCTCAGCAAATGAAGCTCTCAGAATATATCGACAGAGAGATATCATCGAAAAAAACTTCAACAATCTCAAAGAACG
>NZ_CALPCV010000067.1:0-1471 GCF_943193095.1 Parasutterella muris
ATCGTTGTTGATGAACAGCACCTGCTCACACAGGCTGAATGGGATGCCATCTTCAACACTCAGAACCTGATCAATCCTAAATTTGTTAAGTAATTAAAAATCCGTTAAGGATGTTAAATACCTTTCGGGTCGGTCTCACATGACGCTTCCGATCCGAAAGGGGGAATAACGGCGCTGCCCATAAATAGGTGCCGGCCACTTGAAGTCAAACTATCCGCTTGATTTCTTTCGGAGGATATATGGATATCATGATTATTCTTCAGATCATCGTCCTGCTGGGCGCGATCTTCATCGGTGTTCGCCTTGGCGGCATCGGCATTGGTTACGCTGGCGGCGCTGGCGTTCTCGTACTCGGTCTCTGCCTTGGCATGAAACCGGGCAACATCCCCTGGGATGTGATCCTGATCATCGCTTCCGTGATCGCTGCTATCTCTGTAATGCAGCTCGCGGGCGGTCTTAACTATTTGGTCTACATTGCTGAGAAAATTCTCTACAAGAACCCAAAATACATTAACTACCTCGCTCCGCTGGTCACATATGTTCTGACAATTTTTGCCGGTACAGGCCACACAGCTTTCTCGATGATTCCGGTTATCGTTGAAGTTGCTAAAGGCGAAAATGTTCGTCCCGCGGTTCCGCTCTCTATCGCTGTTGTTGCTTCCCAGATCGCGATTACCGCTTCTCCGGTTTCCGCCGCTGTTATTTACATGACAGGTGTTCTGGAACCCTTCGGCTGGAGCTATCCGGCTCTGCTTGGTGTTTGGCTTCTGACAACATTCGCAGGCTGCATGGTCACAGCATTCATCATGACGCTCATCTCTAAGATGGACCTCTCTGCAGACCCGATCTATCAGGAAAGACTTAAAGAAGGTCTTGTCAAACCGACAGTTGGTCTTCATGAAATGAAGATTGATGCCAAGGCTAAACTCTCTGTTTGGATCTTCCTTGTCGGCGTTCTCTGCGTTGTTTTCTACGCTTCCGCCATTTCTCCGGCTGTCGGCCTGATCAAGAACGTTGTCGTTCCTCGTGACGCAGCCATTATGAGCCTGATGCTTACAGTCGGCGCCCTTATTACCGTCCTCTGTAAAGTTAAACTCGGTGACGTTGCCGGTACATCCGTCTTCAAGTCCGGCATGGTTGCCTGCGTCTGCGTTCTCGGTGTTGCATGGCTTGGCGATACATTCGTTTCCGGTCACACCAACGAAATCAAGGCGTTTGCTTCTCAGACTATCAGCCAGTATCCGGCTCTGCTTGCCGTTGTGTTCTTCTTAGCCGCTATGCTCCTGTACTCTCAGGCCGCTACTGCTAAGGCGATTACTCCGACAGTTGTTGCAGCGCTCGGCATTACTGCTGCCAACCCTGACAACGCCTACATGCTGGTTGCCTGCTTCGCCGCTGTTTCCGCTCTGTTCGTTCTCCCGACATACCCGACACTGCTCGGCGCTGTTCAGATGGACGACACCGGTACAAC
>NZ_CALPCV010000068.1:0-1365 GCF_943193095.1 Parasutterella muris
TTGCTAGGAATTTGAACTTTCTGCAAGTTTATTAACTTCAATTGGAGTATTTCTCAAATGAAAAAAACACTTTTAGCTTTAGCTGTCATGGGTGCATCTAGTGTTGCCTTTGCTGCTTCCAATGTTAGCCTTTATGGCGTTATCGATACAAGTGTTGTCGTTTCCAAGGTAAAACACAACACTACTAAAGTTCAGATGAAGAGCGGTTTCGACTCTGGTTCCCGCTGGGGCATCAAGGGTGTTGAAGAACTCGGCAACGGTTACGCTGTCGGCTTCATCCTTGAAGATGGTTTCAACAGTGATGATGGTAGCGGCGCTCAGGACATGAACGGAGCCTTCTCTCGTGAATCCAAGCTCTACATCAACGGAGGTTTCGGTCAAATCGGAGTTGGCCGCTTAGGCAGCCTTGCAGGCGGCGCTCAGTCCAACAACATCCTCACAGGTTGGGCTTTTGGCACCTCTTATGAAGATCAGGGCAGCTGGACAAGTTTCGCTAAAGGCAATGGCCGTGTGAACAATGCTATTGCCTATGTATCTCCTTCCTTTGGAGGTGTTACTGTTCATGCGATGTACTCTAATGGTACTTCCGCCGATAACGAAAAATGGTCTAAAAATAGACACTATTACGGCTTAGGTTTGAAATATGCGGGTAATGCAGCAACTGCCTCTGTAATTTTTGAGGCCCTTGATGGGAAGGGTACAGGCGGAAAAAAGGGGATCGGCACTGGAATTAATTCTTATCTTAAGACCCTCGGACTTGATCTGATCGAAGGTGATGATCTGAAAAAGCTGGATGCTGTTAAAGCGAATTTTGAGGACCGTAAGACTGCTTACAGTGTTACTGCCGGTGGCGCATACAATTTCGGTATTGTAACTGCCATGGGTATCTATCAGTATGCTTGGGAATCTGATGTGTATTCTCAACATGCCTTTGGTCTGAGTGCCTCTGCACCTTTAGCAGGAGGCACTGCTAAATTGGGTGCCCGTTACTTATTGGGCAAGCTCGATGGAGACTTCAAGCATATCGCTAATGCTATTGGCGCTGACACGAAGTACAGAGCTTGGAATATTGACGCTGGTTACAGCTATCCGCTGAGTAAACGTACTTACTTCTATGGTTTTGCTGGTTACTCAGACGGAGCTAAGCTCTACAAAGATGTAGAAAACGGTAAGTTCAATGGTTGGACTGTAGGGACTGGCTTGGTCCACAAGTTCTAATCTTGCAAAAAAATTAGTTCAAATATTGGCCTCCCTCGGGAGGCCTTTACATTTTGAGTGCCTTCAATTGTTGCTAGGAATTTGAACTTTCTGCAAGTTTTTAACTTCAATTGGAGTATTTCTCAAATGAAAAAAACACTTTTAGCG
>NZ_CALPCV010000069.1:0-1331 GCF_943193095.1 Parasutterella muris
GGCGTTCAGTCCCTTCGCGGTAAAGAAAATTTCTTCATCACCGAAGAAAATAACAATCAGGAAATCTACTTCATCATCGCTTTCGCTTACGTTAAGAAAGCGGCTGCAATGGCTAACAAGGAACTCGGCGTTGTTAAACCCGAAGTTGCTGACGCCATGATCTGGGCTTGCGATGAGCTCATCAACAATACTGAAAAGTATCGCGACCAGTTCATCACAGATTGGCTGCAGGGCGGTGCAGGCACTTCCACCAACATGAATGCCAACGAAGTTATTTCTAACCTCGCTATCGAACACCTCGGCGGCAAGAAGGGTGACTACTCCATCGTCAACCCGAACAATGACGCCAACTTCGGTCAGTCCACAAACGATACATACCCGACAGCTATTCATCTGAGCTGCATGTTCCGCTCCAACATCCTGATCAAGGCTGCTGAAGAACTGCGCGACGCTCTGTATGCAAAAGCTAAGGAATTTGACCAGACTCTGAAGATGGGTCGTACTCACCTTCAGGACGCTGTTCCGATGACACTCGGCCAGGAATTCCACGGCTGGGGCTTCACTCTGAACGACGAAATCGAAAACCTGAAAGAAGCTCAGAAACATCTGCTCGTTGTTAACCTCGGCGCTACCGCTATCGGTACAACAGTGACAGCTGCTCCCGGCTATCCGGAACTTGCTGTTAACAACCTTGCCAAACTGACCGGCATGCCGTTCAAGAACAGTGCTGACCTGATCGCTGCAACAAGCGACTGCGGCGCTTACCAGACACTGTCTTCTGCGATCAAGGGCCTCGCCGTTAAGATGACCAAGATCTGCAATGACATCCGTCTGCTTGCCTCCGGTCCTCGCTGCGGCCTGAAGGAAATCAATCTTCCTCAGCTCCAGCCGGGCTCTTCCATTATGCCGGGCAAAGTCAATCCGGTTGCAGCTGAAGTTGCCAACCAGGCAAGCTTCCTCGCTATCGGTCTTGACACAACAGTCATGCTTGCTGCATCTGCCGGCCAGCTCGAACTGAACGTTATGGAACCGGTGATCACCTACGCTCTGTACACACAGATGAAGGTTATGACCAACGCCTGCAACACACTGCGTACAAAACTTGTTGACGGTGTAACAGCTAATACAGAACGCTGCAAGGAATATGTGATGAACTCCATCGGTATCGTCACACTGCTGAAGCCGCATTTCGGCTATCAGAAGTGCGCCGCCATCGCTAAGGAAGGCTACACAACCGGCAAGTCTCTGCATCAGATCGTTGTTGATGAACAGCACCTGCTCACACAGGCTGAATGGGATGCCATCTTCAACACTCAGAACCTGATCAATCC
>NZ_CALPCV010000070.1:0-1217 GCF_943193095.1 Parasutterella muris
GCATCGGATATTTCGTCGCTTACCAGTACCCGGTAGCCTTTGTAGCGGAGCTTTTGATCCACTTTTTTATTGTCGACGCTGTAGCTGACCGTGCCGTCTTTCTCATGTTTTACAAACACCTCTTCTAGTAATGTTTGTTCGTTTTCATCGAGAGACTTACCGGCGGCCATCTTTTCGCGTATACGAATGATTCTCTCAAACATCCCTTGTCTGGCATTCTCAGCAATTTGTCGATCGAAATAGATATGCCAGTAAAGCTCCGCAGTTTCCTGCGTCTTTTTTGTGGATCTCTGACCCGTTACAGGATTAGGTTCATAAATCCAGCTGATCTTCTTTGTCACCTGAAAGACCTGAGTAAACCAATCCATTCGATTTAAGTCCTGGAGGTTAACTCTTTCTTCATCAATGAGCTCTTGGGTAAGGCTGCCTGATATCCCGCACTTCATGTTGAACAGAAAGCCAACTTTATTTCTCAGGCAGTCATTGATGTTTTTTGTACCGCTGTAACCTCGGTCAGACACAAGAACAACGTTTTGGATGCCTAGTCTGGAGTTGTCAGCAATGACCCGCCTGACGGTTTGTACGTCCGGAACGTTTCCGTCGTAGGCTCGATAGAAGATAGGCAGTCCGCTTTTGGACTCGACCAACATCAGCAGATTAATTTGAGGAAGGTTGTCCTCGTCTTTATTCCTGCCTCTTTCTACATTTGGCAGCTTATTTGCGTAGCTCGAAATGGAGGTCGAATCTAAAGCCAATGTCAGCCTGTCGTCGTCCCCATTTTTTTTCTTCTGCTCTATTAATCCCTCCTGGATGGCAGAAAAGTAATTTTCTATTTGTTGTTTTTTGATTTTCCTAAAAACTCTGCCTATTGAGGAAGGATGCAAAGCCCCGCCCCATGGAAGACGAGTCGCCTCGGCAAAGGTCGGATATTTAGAAATATTGTTGTCCTGATTGAGGATTATGAAGTAGGCAATCGACAAAACTTTTAGATAGTCTCGGCGCTGTGGAAAGGCCCTTTTAAGAGCTTCTCCGATAGGAGATTGCGCAACGAGCTGATCCAGCGCCCACGTGGCTCCCGCATGCAGTTGTTTGACATCCATTGCTTGAGAAAGAGTAAAACCGCCTTCACTCACCGCAGTGAAGATATAGTCTTTGCCCTTGCGTTGGCAAATAAAATCCCTTAATTCAGGGCGCTCAGCTAAAAAGTGTTCGTCCCA
>NZ_CALPCV010000071.1:0-1215 GCF_943193095.1 Parasutterella muris
ATAACGCTCCTCTTGAGCTTTTTTATCCGGATCCGACTGCTTTACTCTTTTCAGAAATTGTCTCGAGCCTCGTTTAAATGAGGCATCAATTCTGCCGCTGCCGGCGCTCATCATCTTCTTAGCTTGCTCCCATTGCAAATTTAATTCCTTCATGTCGTGGGCATACCGCTTAGCCGACCAAGTCACTATCAAACGCGGGTTAACAACCTCTCGTGATTCTTTTTGTTTAACCGCTTCAGGACAGTCCATTGTCTTCATCTTCCATGACATCTCGCCTGTTTCTGAATCAAATTTATATTTCCAGCCGTCCTCGCTAAACAAGTTATCCAACTCTTTGCTGCTGAGCCGGTGAAGACTGTGCGCCACGATAAAGGCACAGTCGTTTTCAATCAGCTTGGAAAGATTCTCTTTGCTGTTAAGTCCTCTGTCAGCCACAACGATGGGTTTGCCCTGCGGACATTTCTGCCGGAACGACTCAACAACCTTCATTAAAGTTTTAACTTCTGCCGTATTGCCGCGATAAACTTCATAGTCCAGAGGAATGCCGCAGCGATCAATTAATAAACCGAGAAGAACCTGTGTCTCATGAGTCCGGTGCTCTTTACTCATGCCTCTTTCGCGTAAACAATCAGGTTCAAAGCTCTCAAAGTAGAAAGTGGTTACGTCATAAAAGACTAAGGAACAATCCCGCGCAATTTCCTTGGATACAGCTTCATCAAGTTTTTTGATGATGGTCGTTTTAGAAGCAGCAAGAATGTCTAAAGCTTCGTAGTGTTGATCCAGTGATACAGAGTCAAACTTGAACAAATGGCGCGGACATTGTCTTCTCATTCCCCGCCGGCTCATGGGACTGAGAATACGGCTGGCCACTTGATAGAACACGGCCAAATCTAAATCCCAAGAAAGTTTTCTGTTGTATCCGGCCTTACGGAACCATGCGTTTAAGCCAAGCTTTCCCCAGACTTTTCGTATGGGAGCCATCCCGTAATGCAGCCGAGGAGCTGAGGCAGCTGCCGAAGAATCAGAAACCGCAGGCGCAATCCGCCGAACCGCAGCCTCTTGGAGTTGTTCTGCACGTGAGGCATCCGAGCGCAGAGCTTTGACTCTGTCTTTTAAAGATTGAAGGTAGTTTGGATCCTCCTTCATTTTTTCAGAAATATCTCCTAAAGCTTCCAAAGTCCGAGAAGAGTTCTTGCGGGTAACCGGGTCTCGAAA
>NZ_CALPCV010000072.1:0-1057 GCF_943193095.1 Parasutterella muris
TTTTTAACATCTATCCCTCTTGCTTGGCATAGACTGAGTGCCATTTTTAGTGCGCTGATTGCTGTTCTATTGCTCAGGTCAGAGCCTAGTTTCCAGCCTACAATCTCGTGGCTGTATGCATCTGTGATTAGCGCTAAATATGTAAACTCCGATTCCCAATCCGTTACTTTAATTGGTACGTAAGTAATATCGCTAACCCATATCTGGTTCGCCCGATATGGTATTAGGTCCTTAATTAAGTTTGGATAAGTTGGCAGATTATGCTGTGAATCGGTTGTCCTCGGTTTTCTTCTGTCGCAGCTTTAAATGATTGTCTGCAAGAATGTCTGCGAACCGGTCTCGTCCGACATGCAATCTTCCGGGAAAGTTTTGAGAGTACATCGCCCACAGCTTTTTTCCGCCTATATTCGGGTCAACACTGCGTACTTCTTTGCAGTACTCGATGATTATCTCCTCGGTTAGATACCTCGATTCTGCCTCTGAAGAGCCTCTTTTCTGAACCTTGTAGTACGCCTGCTTGCTGACGCCAAACAACTTACACAGGGCCGTTACACTTCCGTACGGACAGCCCTGCTGTTGCAGGACTTCTATTGTTTGGCGCCAGATTTTTTTCTTATAGGTATGCCAAAACGCTCTTCTGCTAGCTGGACCATTGTTTCATAGGCCTGTGCTTTTAGGCTTTGTGCTCGCAGTTGCGCCTTGAGCTCTTTGATTTGAGCTTTCAATAAGGCGATTTCGCTTACTTTATTCAAATCTAAATTCTCGGGTTTAGCCTCATCTGAAGAAGGGCAGGCTCTTGCATTAAGGAGTTTTCCATCAAGGACCTTCCTATCAAGGTCTTTCCCAACAACCGGCGTTCTTTTTGGCAAATCTATCCACCTATAAACTGTTGCCAAACAAACTGGCACATGCTTTGCAATCTCTTTTATTGGCATCCCCTGATTGTACAAATCCGAAACAAGCCTTCTTGCCTCTGCTTGTTTCATTAGTGTAGATATCTGTTCTTCAACTTTCATTGTTGACTCCCTAAGTAGTCAACTTTTTTCAGGACAAGACA